>NZ_JBEONP010000003.1:0-165359 GCF_040544435.1 Undibacterium sp. GrIS 1.2 | reverse complement strand
CGGCAACTTTCGACTGGCTGGTCAAAAGGCAGAATGCTATCGCATCTGACCCTTTGACTTTTTATTCAATGTTGCTCTTCGTACTTGAATCCGCCCATTTTTTAACTCATACACCTATCTAGTATATAAAAATACAACTTGCAGGACTTACGCAAAACCACGGGCGCCTTGCAAGCCGCCTGTATGCAATACCAAGACCCGGCGACCGCCTCGCCACTCACCTGACTGTGCCATTTGCATCAGCGCGTAAAATACTTTTCCGGTGTAAACCGGTTCGATAGCGATGCCGGTTTCTTGCGAAAATTCGCTACAAAACTGGCGCAGCGCTGGCGGTGCTTTGCCGTAGCCGCCTTGATGGTAATCGGTAAGTAATTGGTAATTGGTGTGGGCCGGATAGCTTGCCTGTTGTAGAAGGCGAGAGATATCGGCATACAGGTAGTCGGCGTTCTTTAAAACCGCAATCCCCACAGCCTGACTGCGTCCGCGCAACCCTGCCAATACGCCCGCCAGGGTTGCGCCTGTACCGCAGGCGAGTACGATGCTGTCCGGGATGAATCTGATCTGGTCAATGGCCTCGTCCACCAATTCTGCTACGCCATGCAAAGCTGCCGCGCTACTGCCGCCTTCTGGCAGCCAGACATAATCTGCCCCGGCAAAATATGGCGCTGGCAAATGCTGACGCCAGCGATCGTCTGGCTGGCGCAACTGGCGATATTCCTCTCTCGTCACGCAGACGATGTGCATACCCAGTTGGCGACAATCATCTAGCGTTGCCGACTGCACCTCAGGGGCACCACGGACTAAACCAATCGCACGCCAGCCCAACAACGCAGCGGCGTGGGCAGTCGCGTGCAGATGGTTGGACCAAGGGCCACCCATCGTTACCAGGCAAGGCGAACGCCCCGCTAAAGCTTGTAGCGGATACTTCAATTTACGGAATTTATTGCCTGAGACTTGCTGATGTAGCAAATCATCGCGCTTTATCCACACCTCCAGACCGGCGAAGAAGCGGCTTTCCAGTCGCTGACAGGGCGAGACCGGAAAATTAAAAAGAGGCAAAGCAGACATAGAAAATTGCAGAGTGGTGATTCAGATATATATAACTCGAACCAGTATAAATGACATAATTATCTTTATTGCTATATTTTTAATTGACTTATTTGTCGTTTGCTTTACGCTCGATAAACGGCAGGTTTGCTTAGTCAAATTCATTATCCTCAAAGAGGTGAGAAATGCATTTATTGATTGATTTAGATGGCATGGTTGTTGATCGTCGCGTCACAAAAGCCAGAAGTAAAAGTATTGAGCGAGGGAAATTAAAGACGATAAACGGCATCATTGTGCATCAGACTGGTGGCGCTACAGCGCAATCGTCAATCGATAGCTATAAAAACCCCTCTGCAAATGGCGCACATTTTTTGATCGATATTGATGGACGCATTTATCAAACCGCGTCAATTTATCAACAAACTTGGCACGTCGGAAAATTAAAATCACGATGCATATGGGAAAAGCGCTGCACACCTATTGAGTTGAAACAGCTACAACATTTTAGTCCAAGCGGTGAAAACAAACGTGAAATGGCAAAGGATTTTCCTAATAGGTTTCCATCAAACCAAGACAGCATAGGGATAGAGATAGTCGGTGAGGCAACGTCTCCGGCGGGAGGTAAAGTAAACGAGCAAAATCAAGTCTATAGAACAGTAAATAAAGATCAAAATACTTCTTTACAATGGTTAGTGAGTGAGTTGAGCGCCCTTTTAGAAATACAGACCAGCGAAATTTTTAGACATCCCGATGTTTCTAGAAAAAACCCAACTGAAGCGAGCACAGCCAAATGGTAATACGTGTACTTTTGATTGTTGTTTTCTTCGTTGCATATGTTACGACAGAACCTGTCGCTGCAGCGGGTCAATGCACCAAAGGATCTGAGTTTGAACCAGCATTATGTCCGTTGAAATTGGGGAGAGTTAGCAAAATAAGCATCCTAAAAAATGCTGCTAAATCACCCGTTGAGCAAGATAACGCTGTCGTTTGCGATAACTTCTTGCTAAGCCAGGCCAGACTGCGGCAATACTGGAGCCAGGCAAAAATAATCAGGGAAGATGACCTTCACCATACTCTCGATTGGTCGCCATGTTACGCAAGTGGAGAAATACTTTTCTCCGATGGTAGCTCCGCTGAATGGACCGTGAATCAATTCCGGTCTGGCTCTTTGTTAATGAGGAATGGGAAAAAAATATCCTTATATTGTCCCACCTGCAAATTCTCTCCGTTTCAATGGTGACCGAGAGAAATTTTACAGACGCGTATAACTCGGTATGTAAAATATCCACAACTAGAAATAATAGTAGGATTGGCACGCGCAATCTTGCCAAGATATCTGGACATGGCTGCACCCGCGACGCAAGCGAGTACGATGCTGTCCGGGATGAATCTGATCTGGTCAATGGCCTCGTCTACCAATTCTGCTACGCCATGCAAAGCTGCCGCGCTACTGCCGCCTTCTGGCAGCCAGACATAATCTGCCCCAGCAAAATATGGCGCTGGCAAATGCTGACGCCAGCGATCGTCTGGCTGGCGCAACTGGCGATATTCCTCTCTCGTCACGGAGACGATGTGCATACCCAGTTGGCGACAATCATCTAGCGTTGCCGACTGCACTTCTGGGGCGCCACGGACTAAACCAATCGTACGCCAGCCCAACAACGCAGCAGCGTAGGCAGTCGCGTGCAGATGGTTGGACCAAGGGCCACCCATCGTTACCAGGCAAGGCGAACGCCCCGCTAAAGCTTGTAGCGGATACTTCAATTTACGGAATTTATTGCCTGAGACTTGCTGATGTAGCAAATCATCGCGCTTTATCCACACCTCCAGATCGGCGACGAAGCGGCTTTCCAGTCGCTGACAGGGCGAGGCCGGAAAATTAAAAAGAGGCAAAGCAGACATAGAAAATTACTGACAGAAAATATCAAAATGGTAGAGTGAGGTTATTATCGTCTGACTCATGTAATCAAATACATCATCAAACCAAATTAGATGTAAAGATCAGGAATGCCAATGGCTATTGACAACCCCAACGACCGCAATGCCCAACTTAAATTGTCCCAGGCGATCCATAGCCTGAAAACCGGTGCCGAAACAGAAGATGTGTTGCCCGTGCTGGAAACCGTTTTGTCGCATCTGGAGCGCATGACCCGGCACGACCCGTTGACGGGGGCCTTAAAACGCTCAGCCCTGGTTGACCGCCTAAATGACGAGCTGGCGAGATCGCATCGTACCGGCCACACTTTTACCGTAGCGCTGATCAAGCTGGATAATTTTCAAGCAATCATGGACCAACAAGGTCGTAGTGTCGCCGTCCAGGTATTGCGAAAATTAACGGATGAGGCGCAGTTACTATTGCGCACGCTGGATTCTTTTGGTCGTACTAATGCAGATGAATTTGCGATCGTCATGCCAACCACCTGGATAGACCAAAGCGTTAAAGCGATTACCCGCTTAAAAAAAACCTATGCAGCGGTAGACTGGAACAGCATTGCGCCTGATCTCAACATCACGTTTTGCACAGGGCTTACGACCAATGCACAAGGCGACAGCGCCGAAGTAATGTTAGAACGGGCACGCCAGGCTTTGGTGTTAGCCCAGGCAAAAGGGACGGATAGTCTGAGTCAGATCGAGCCAGGATTGCCGGACTTTGATCCTGACAAGCTGTAGGTTGCACATCCCGATTCTGACTCCGCACTATTCAACAACACTATGCTGCAATTGGTTTGGCACACGGGAACTTGTGGTTGTTCAGCTTGTCCATTCAGTCTGCCTGAACTGTTCTCAAAACTCACAATAAAGAAAAGACTATGAGCAAATCACCATTGGTATCGCTTTTGATGAGGAGCGCTGTGATAGGCGCTGTTGTGACTATCGGCACTGCGCATATCAGCAGTTATGCAACTACCGCCAACGCCAGTAGTTACGCATCAAATACAAACGAACAAGCGCCTGGTGACGCCGATAACAGAGCTGACAATAAGGCTGAGCAGACCAAAGCAGAACAGCTAAAGCAGCGTAGCGATTACATCCGAAAAAACTATAGCAAATTTGAATATCGCATCCCTATGCGTGATGGCAAACGGCTGTTTACTGCGGTATATATTCCCAACGATGCCAGCAGCAGCAAGCGCTATCCTATGTTGATGCAACGTACGCCGTATTCAGTTGCGCCATATGGCAGTGAGAATTATAAAAAAGCCCTAGGCTCCACAGCAGAATATGAAAAAGAAGGTTTTATTTTTGTGTTCCAGGACGTGCGTGGCAGCACGATGTCAGAAGGCGACTATGTCAATATGCGGCCACACATAGAGAATAAAACCAAGACCGATTTTGATGAGAGCACCGACACATATGACAGCATTGACTGGCTGATCAAACACATCCCCAACAACAATGGCAAGGTTGGTCAATGGGGTATTTCTTACCCGGGTTTTTATACCTCGGCAGGTGCGATTGACTCGCACCCGGCCTTAAAAGCAGTATCACCACAAGCACCGATTGCAGACTGGTTCCGTGGCGATGATATGCATCGTAACGGCGCTTTCAACTTACAGATGGCATTTGGATTTTTTAGTGGTTTTGGCAAACCACGGCCTGTGCCAACAGACCTGAATAAGTCCAGACCATTCCCTTATGGCACCCCAGACGGCTACCAGTTTTTTATCGACTTAGGTGCGCTGTCCAACGCTAATCCTAAATATTTTAAAAACGAAATCCCATATTGGAATGAGATTATTCAACACCCTAATTACGATGCCTACTGGCAAAACCGTAATTTATTACCGCATTTAAAAAATATTAAAGCTGCGGTACTGACGGTCGGTGGCTGGTACGACACCGAGGATTTATATGGTCCCTTACAAACCTATAAAGCCATCGAAAAACAAAATCCCGGCATCAGTAATAGCATCGTGATTGGTCCATGGACACATGGCGGCTGGACCCGCGGTGATGGCGATAAAGTGGGTGACGCTAACTTTGGTTTTAAGACCGCGCTGAGTTATCAGCCGGTTGAATTCGCTTTTTTTAAATACCATTTAAAGGGTGGCGACAAGCCTAATTTGTCCGAAGCATGGATGTTTGAAACCGGTGCCAACCGCTGGCGTAGTTTTGACGCATGGCCACCTAAAAATACAGAAAGCAAGTCGCTGTATTTCCAATCCAACGGCAAGCTCAGTTTTAAAGCACCTGCTGACGAGGCGATGTCCGCTTCTAGCTCTACATCAACTTCAAACGCCAGCAGCAGTACTAACACCAAGTTTGATGAGTACGTCAGTGATCCCGCCAAACCAGTGCCTTATACCACCGAGATTTCTACCAATTGGAGCAATCAATATGTGGCGGCGGATCAGCGTTTTGCCTCCCGTCGTCCAGACGTGGTGACGTATCAGACTGATGTGCTGGAACGTGATGTCACGATTGCCGGACCATTGACGGCAGATTTGTTTGTCAGTACCACCGGTACCGATGCTGATTTTGTGGTCAAGCTGATTGATGTCAATCCCGCTGAGATGCCGACAGCAGAGGGCGATATTAATCGTGGCGGGCAACAAACTCTGGTGCGGGGCGAACCATTCCGGGCGCGCTTCCGGGATGGTTTTTCCAGTCCCAAACCGTTTGTGCCAAATGAGGTCACCAAAGTAAAATTTGGTATTAATGACGTGCTCCATACTTTCCAGCGCGGTCATCGCATCATGGTGCAAGTACAGTCAAGCTGGTTCCCGTTTGTAGATCGTAATCCGCAGACGTATGTACCGAATATTTTTGAAGCGAAAGATAGTGACTTTATCAAAGCCACCCATAATATTTATCATACAAAAGTAGAAGCCAGCGCCTTGCAGGTGCAGATATTGCCTGCGATGGATGAGTAATTATTAACCGCGCTAGGACTGATGTGATTATTGACATCGACTTAGGCTGGGTGATTTATAAATAGATAAAGCGTCTCTTTTTAGGCTAAAACAGGTTTTTTTTGTGAATAAAATCCCACTTTGTTGTGGGATTTTTATTTACACCTTGCAACGGTAGTTTTTTTAACTAAGTCCCGCTATGATGGGCAAAAAGAAGTTCACATCTTCGATGGGCTTAATAAAATCTTATTTAATTTACTCTACTTACTTAGCTCAATACTGTTTCGTGACCCAACAGCAAAAAAAATTAAGCCAGTCACTGCGAGTCAGTATTGACGATCTGCGTTTAGGGATGTTTATCTCTGAGTTAGATCGGCCTTGGGTCAATTCACCTTTCATGTTGCAAGGTTTTTTGCTCACAGAAATGCTGGATTTAACGACACTGCAATCACTGGTACGTGAGGTCGTGATCGATCCCAGACGCAGTAGTCCCTCATCTCTATTGCATTTGCCTTGGGATAGCCTGCATGAGTTGCCAACACAATCCGACGCTGCCAAATTAATTGCAGGTGATAAAGCCGCCGCAAGCAATAGTGCGGGCAAATCGAACGTAAAAACAAACAGTGCATCAGACAGCAAAAATGACCTTTCTGAGTCTCCTGGTATGTTGGAATCTTTCTGGAGTTGGCTGGATGCGATATTCAAACGTCCTGATAAGTCTATCAGCGTAAGAGGTGGCTCCAAAAAACGGTCGGGCAGCAGCAAGCAACCGAAGCCATACTACTTACGCTATGCCTCCAAAGAGCGTAGTAATTCACAAAAATCAGGTGGTAAAAATACCTCAAACGGACGGGCTGATCGGACTAGCAAATTAACCCCAAGTTCAACTCCCCAGTTTACCCAGTTAATCGCTAATTTATATCCGCGTGACGTCGTCTTTGCTCCGCTGAGCTGGCTTGAACGCTGGCAAAACTGGCGTTTGCAGCAACAGCAGAATAAAACCCATGAGCGCGGTAAAAATTTTCGTAAATTACCCGCGCGCAAACGCAAACGCGATTATTTGCCAAGCTCAATTCCGCTGGTTGTGTATCAGAGTGAAATACCGATTCAGGAGGAACTTAGTTATGCTCGCTCTGGTATCAGGCAAGCTGACGATGTATTAAAAAAATTATCCTCCGATATCCAAAACGATCACAGCATTGCGTTAGAAGAGATTCAGCCTACGGTGCAGTTATTGAGCGAAAGCGTGATTGCTAATCCATCTGCATTGATGTGGCTGGTGCGCATGCATGCAGAAGATACCAGCACCTACACACACAGTTTAAAAGTCGCTATCTATATGATGACGCTGGGTCGTCATTTAGGGTTTTCTCGCCAGCAGTTAACCGAGCTAGGTTTGATTGGCTTATTGCTTGATATCGGCAAGCTGGAATTACCCGATACTTTGTTGAAAAAACCAGACAAATTATCCGACGATGAAAACATATTAATGCGTACTCACGTTGCCGCCAGTATTGATATCCTTGTCAGCAAAGAACCGCTAACACCTAACGTCATGCTAGGGATCAGCGAGCATCATGAACGTCTGGACGGCAGCGGTTATCCATATGGCTTGTCTGGTGGCGGGATCAGTATTTTTGGGCGTATGGCCGCGATTGCAGATAGTTTTGCCGCAATGACTTCCTCACGTCCTTACGACATTACCCGCTCGTCTTTTGATGCAATGAAAGAATTATTCAAACAGGCGGGAGTGCAATTACATGCACCGTTAGTTGAGGAGTTTGTTCAGGCTGTGGGGATTTTTCCGGTCGGCAGCATGATAGAACTATCGACAGGTGAGGTCGGGATTGTGCTGGAGCATAATAAAATTCGCAGACTAGAGCCAAAAGTGTTGCTACTTACGGCTGCTGATAAAAGTTTGTTGGCAAAACCAAACTTACTCGATTTGATGTTACAAGAATATACGGAAGAAAATGAGAGAATGAAGATCTTGCGCGGTTTGCCAGACGGTGCGTATGGTCTGGCTTGCAGAGATTTTTATCAGGGGTGAGACGAAGAACGTCATAAGATAGTCGTCGTCTTAGCATGAGTTTAAAGGTCGTAGATGGGCAGCATATTGACAGTTCATCAGTAGTTTGCCCCCAATTTTTAGAGTACATCCATGTTGCCGCCAGCTGTTACACCACCAGTCTCATCTCAACCGCAGCCTCAACCCCAGTCTCCATCTTCATCGGAGTTGCTGTCGGTCGGTGCCTTCTTCTCAGAATTGCAAACGGTGATCGCCTCCGCTAGCGAGACCTCTTCGGTCGCTGTCTTAGTCATGTCGCTACAACGTTCAGAGCGGATTGCTGCGCTGCTACTGGATGAATACGCGGATGAGGTAAAGCGCCAATTTCTGGTTCGTGTACATCCGGTTTTACGTAGCAAAGATAAATTCGTCTTCGTCAATGAAAACGAATGCTGGTTTATTCTGCCGCAACTTTCATCCGAAGCGCTCGCCATCCTTGCGGTGCATCGTTTGTTAGGTGAACTCAGTACTCCATTGCGGGTTAATGAGCACACCGTATTTTTGATGCCCAGCATTGGTATTGCCTGCGCACCCATGCACACCCTCTCTGCGCTGGCTTTGCTGCGTACAGCAGACAATGCACAAAAACATGCGCACGCGGCCAATCTCAAATTTTTGATGGCGGCGACGGAAGATAACAATGATGTCATCGCTGCCGACTTGCCTAAAATACTAGGCGAAGTGTTGAACGCTAACAGCTTAATGGTGGTGTACCAGCCTAAGGTCGATTTAGTCACTCGCCGCATGGTGTCTATCGAGGCTTTAGTGCGTTGGCCTTACGATCATCCCCGTAGTGTTCCCACTAATATTTTGATTGATGCGGCAGAGCGCAACGGCATGATAGAAGCACTGACCTTGCAGGTATTAAATACGGTCATGCGTGAGTACTGTAATTGGAAAGCCGCCGGCCATGAGATTTTAATTTGGGTGAATTTATCCACACGTCTGCTTGAGCTGGAGCAGTTGCCACAAATTTTGCAGCGCGTATTAAGTGTCTGGGATGTGCCTGCCTCTGCGATTGGTTTAGAGATTACCGAGAGCGCATTTATTCATGATATTGAACACAGCACCGACTTGCTGTTTGAGCTGAAAAAACTCGGCTTCCATTTGTCGATAGATGACTTTGGCACTGGCTATTCTTCGCTCGCGTATTTGCGCCGCTTTCCCATTGATGAGTTAAAAATTGATCGCATGTTTGTGCATGGCATGAGCAATTCCATACAAGACAAACAGATCGTACAAAGCATCATTGACCTAGCGCATAACTTTGGTCTGCCCGTCGTTGCTGAGGGAGTAGAGACACCAGAAACGCTGGCTGAACTAGAGGCGCTGGGCTGCGATCAGGTGCAAGGATATTTCTTCGCCAAGCCTATGCCAGCTGAACAGCTATTGTCCTGGCAAGATCATTTTCATCACGCTAAAGAAAAGTAAAACTAAAAAGTAATTCTGCTTGTAGGCGATCGCTTTTGTCTATGGTTTTGCCGTCGATCACAGCGTCATTTTAAAAACGAACTAAAATATACTCCTGGTATGTATTTTTTAATCGTCCATAATATTATTGGGCAATACGGCTATTTCATAATAAATAATGGGGAGTATATTTAAATCAAGCTAGTTCTTCATCCAGATTAAACGTATTTCTCGGACTACTTCATGAGTACATTTAGTACATTCAACACCCTGAACACTTCAGCAAAACCCATGCGTATCGGCTTGATCGCTAACCGCAGCCATCAAGACGCCGCTGATTCCGCTTTGGTGCAATTATTGCGCGGCGCACGGTCCGCGCTACACCAACTCCAGCCAGAAATGATTGTCGTTGGCCGCACTCTGGATGCCATCCTGACGCATGGTTTGATTGACTCTTGCCCACAATACGAACGCTTCCCCTACGGACGTGAAGGCGGTTTGATGAAGCTGGTATCGCGCGTGGTTGATCGTGATCCGGCACGTACGGTGGACGCTGTCATTTATCTGATTGATCCGGTAGATCCATCCTCTATTTTTCCGGAAGCATTGGCGCTAAAACGTCAATGCGTCATCCAAGGCAAACCTTTTTTAGCGACCCTGGCCGCGGCTCGGGAGTGGCTGGAGTTAGAAGCCTGTGCTACTGGTAAACCGATTGATACCTCGCTTAATGCCAGTTTTAAGTTTGACGGCGAAGGGATTGCTCTGATCGCCCATGACGCGATGAAAAATCGTATGCTGACTTTGGCCGAAAAACATTTCGCCTTGTTAGACCAGTTTAGCTATCGTTATGCCACCGGCACTACAGGCGGCTTACTGAATCAATTAGCGCAAAAAATCAAAGGCAAAGAAGCCGGTGAAAACTGGGTCAAACCCTTTTTATCCGGCCCATTGGGTGGCGATGCACAAATCGCCGAACTGGTTTTAGATAAACAAATCCGGCGTATTTTATTTTTAGAAGATCCTCACGTCGCCCGTCAGCACGAAGCTGATATCCAATTGTTAGAACGTGCCGCCCGTACCGTCACCGATTTCGCCAGCGTCATCAGCGACGTCGATGGCAGCGACCGTTGGCTGAGTTTGCTAACAAATCGCGCCATTCATCCTCAAAGCTGACCACTCATCCCAAATCGCTGGAATCGGCCTTGCGATCAAACTAGGATGATGTCACTGGAGGAAACAAATTATGAAAACCACTTTGACATCATCTGCAATAGTAGCTGCTACAACACTTACTACACCACTGAACACCACACCTAAGGCAAAAATTATAGCCAGTCTTACAGCCAAACTCGCTGGTGTCGCGCTCATCAGTTTATGCACAAGTACGCTCGCGATCAGTCCGGTATATGCCGATCAGGCAGATAGCAAGACAAGCACGCAGCAAGCAAGTAAATCCGCGTTTCAAGTCAATATCACTGGTCAGGGCAAACCAATGATTTTGATTCCCGGACTAGCCTCTTCAGGTGCAGTTTGGGACGATACGGTCGCGCATTACTCTGGCCAATATCGTTGCATCGTACTGACACTGTCAGGCTTTGCCGGCGCACCAGCAACCGATGGTCCATTGATCAAACAAGCCGAAGAGCAGCTCGCTAATTACATCATCACTAATAAGTTACAGCAGCCAGTGATTGTGGGACATAGTTTGGGGGGATTTTTAGCCTTAAAATTAGCTAGTGATTATCCGGCTGCGGTTGGTAAGGTCGTGATTGTGGACGCTCTGCCAGCACTCGGCGCCACACAAATGCCAAGCGTCACTGCACCACAGTTAGAAGAAATGGCCAGTAATATGCGCAATAGTATGCTGCACAGTGACGATGCTAGCCGGGCTGCAATGCGGCGGCAAGCTGCGGTCAGTATGGTGAGTAAACCAGTGGACGTGGAGCGAGTCATCAGCTGGAGCGAAAAATCAGATCAAACATCAGTTGCAAGCGCCATGTATGAAATGATGTCGCAAGATATGCGGCAAGATATCAGTAAAATTAAAGCACCAACGCTGGTACTTGGTACGTGGATTGCGTATCGCGCTTATGCACCGCGCTCTGCAATTGAAAACACGTTTAAAACCCAGTATGCACAGTTACCACAGGCAAAGATTGAACTGGCTGATAATGCCCGCCACTTCATCATGTTTGACGACCCACAATGGATGTTTGATCGCATGGATAGTTTTTTGAAGTGAAGAACAAATCGATCCTCATGCCGGAGCCTGGCTCCGGCATTCCCCATTCTGGTAAGCGCCCTTACGGCTATTGGCTATGCCAGATCAGTGGCTGGGGTTTGCTTTTTTTAGTGAATTGGAATTTCTCACGGCAAAGTGAGGTAAAAGATCTCACCGCTTTTACTTTGATTTGGGGATGGAGTTCCATCTTAGGGATAGCACTATCCCATTTATGGCGACATTATTTATGTCATATCTTAGGTATTGGTCAGAGTAGCAAGATACCTTTATTTCGCCTGACTGCCGGTATCGCCTTACTGGGTACTGTGCAGACACTACTCATCGTCGCGGCTTTTTTTATCTTGCGCCCTGCATTATTTAGCGGAAGCTGGAGCAGCGCGCTGAATTACTTGCCAGTCTGGATGACGGTATTTTTAATCTGGACCACAATTTATGTTGCGGTACATTCCGGTAGGCGTGCCCGTCGTTTTGAACTGGAAAAACTGCAACTCGAAGTCAATGTCAAAGATGCGGAATTACGCGCACTACAGGCACAAATTAATCCGCATTTTTTCTTTAATAGTTTAAATAGTTTGCGCGGTTTAATTTTTGAAGACCAGATTGCTGCTGCCAGTATGGTTGATAAATTAGCTGGCATGATGCGTTATAGTTTGCGGGCTGGCCAGCAAGATACGGTGCGTTTGGCGCAAGAGTTAGAGGCTGTGCGTATTTATCTGGCGATAGAAAAAATTCGCTTTGAGGAGCGCTTATTATTTACAGAAGAAATTCAAACGGGTGTAGATGACTGCGCTGTGCCTGCAATGCTATTACAAACCCTGATAGAAAACGCGATCAAATATGGGGTAGAGCCTAGCATCCAGCCATGCCAGATAACTCTGACCGTGCAGCGCATTACCTCAATAAAAAGCGACAGCATATGCATTGTCGTTGCCAATCAGGGCAAGTTGATGTTGCCCGGAAAATCAACACAACTTGGCTTAAAAAACACAGAGCAACGGTTAAAATTAATTTTTGGTGCTGCCGCCAATATCGCCCTCACTGAGCACACCGGACAAATCACAAATGACTCCATTACACCCGAAAATTGGGTACATGCGACGCTGACCTTGCCCTATCAACTATTGAAAGCCACTGCATGAACGCCGTGATTGTTGACGACGAGCGACTGGCCAGATCAGAATTACGCCGTATATTGATCGCACATCCTCATATTCGTATCATCGGTGAAGCCGCCAATATCATAGAGGCACAACAACTGATAGAAGTAGAAAAGCCAGAGCTAGTTTTTCTGGATATACAGATGCCAGGCGGAACCGGCTTTGACCTTTTGAGCAACTTGGATCATATACCTCAAATTATCTTTACTACCGCCTACGATACTTATGCCATGCGAGCGTTTGAGGTCAATGCGCTGGATTACTTATTAAAGCCGATAGAAGCAAACCGGTTGGCGCATGCATTACAAAGAGTACACTCCAAAAGAGATCTCATCGCAGATGTGCAGAGGAGTCAAAGTACCGCTGGACAAGAAGAGAAATTATTTATCAAGGATGGCGAACGCTGCTGGTTTGTCGCGATTGCAGATATCGCTTTGTTTGAGTCTGAAGGTAATTACACGCGTGTATATTTTGAAGACCAACGGCCTCTGTTTTTAAAGTCACTAAACCAGCTAGAGCAAAAACTGGATTCATCGATTTTTATCAGAAGCAGCAGACAACATATCGTTAATTTACAGTTTGTAAAACAGATGTCTACAACTGCTTCAGGCGGATTAGAAATGTTGTTAAAGAATGGTCAAAAAATAGAAATGTCGCGTCGACGTGCGACGGAATTTAAGCAAGCCAATCGATTTTAAAATAATCAGTTTTAGAAAAAATATCCAGATTTGAGAGTTTCCGGCTGGTCGACAAGTCCTTGTCGTCGTGGAGTAAAACAGAATTTTGATATTGCGCCAATTTAATGATCATTAAATTGGACTTACTTGCGGGAGAAAAAGCTTGAAGCCTTCAAATATATTGCACTTGAACCGAGCCACGATTCGAAGCGTGGTAGGGTCTCGTCATTTCTGGAATCCGAGGGTGTTTTGCTCTGTCTTCCACAATCAAGACACGGACGGAAGCTACTTTGATATCCTCATCAACCCGACACAGGAAAAGACGCGGATGGACTTAGTTGCAGTTCAAGTGAACTTTCAACGCCTTCTGGATGTGGGGGTTGATGTGTTGACACCCAAGGTCTTGCCAGATTCCCTACGCGGTCGAGTTCTCTCATGGGAGGTGTCGGCATGAGCGAAGCGCGTCGCGTCGCTGTCTATCTTTTGGCTCTTGCCTGCAGCTTTTATTGTATGAGTGGATGTACTGTCGCGAAAGTTACTCGCGCTTATTTACTCCCAACATCCTCATTTTATAAATGCACTGAGGATCTAAGAATTGAATGCCAACCGGGATCTGAAAAGTTGGCTCAAGTTATTCTCCCTGCTATCAAACAAGCACAACGGACTGTCGAGGAAGGGCAGTACTGTGTATTTACAAAACCAATGATCATACGCACATATGCCTCACGCGAAGATTTCTCTCGATTCAGCGGCTCGGTAGGATACGCTGAGGGTGCTGTATCCTTCGGCGTCCTCCACTTATCGCCCAAGCTATTGGCAACACCTGAGCGTATTCCCGGAATCGTTACACATGAGCTTTCCCACTTGAATCTTGCGTTGATAATGGGCACATGGTCATGGGCTAGTATCCCAGGATGGTTTCATGAAGGTTTGGCGACTTGGGTATCAGCCGGAGGCGGAGCGGAGACAGTTACAAACGAGGAGGCTTTGAAGAGCATCAAGGCAGGCCACAGCTTTTCACCAGAGGATTATGGCTCGCCGCTAGCACCTAAGAGCGCTGCCTCATATGATCTCAAGCCTCACATGTATTATCGGCAGGCCGCTATTTTTGTTGAATATCTGCACAACAGCAACCCTGCAGCATTTAAGCAGCTTCTACTATCAATTGAGCATGGACAAAGCTTTTCGCAAGGGCTTAGGGGCGCGTACGGCGAAGATGTTGATACCTTGTGGCGCGGCTTCTTGGTGAAGATTTGACTAAGGTATGGTCAGTACCATACTCAATATCTCGGATGATGGTGGACATCTACCTTAACCGCAAAAGCCACCAAAGGGATACGAGTCCTGTATAGACACACTGAGCAAACTACTGGTGACCGGCAGGCTGTATGGCTTCTAAAACAGCCAAATCTGGGCAACATAAAAAAGAGGAATAGCGGAATGAGATTGAGCGATACCGTACGGTTAATTGTGTTATCGGCGATTTGGGGTGCGAGTTTTTTATTTATGCGGATTATCGCGCCGGTTCTTGGGGCTTTGCCAACGGCTTTTTTTCGCGTTGTATTTGGCGCGATCGGATTGCTGTTGATATTGGCGTTGATGCGGACTAAATGGGATTTTAAAGGGAAAATCGGTGCGGCGATGGCATTAGGTGTCATCAATTCCGGTATCCCGTTTGCGATGTACAGCTTTGCCGCAAAAATATTACCGGCCGGTTATTCCGCCATCTTCAACGCGACTACGCCATTGATGGGTGTGATTGTCGGAACTCTGTTTTTCTCAGAGAAATTAAGCCTGGCAAAATTCGTGGGCGTATTGCTGGGTTTGATCGGTGTCGTAGTGTTGACAAAAGCCGGTCCGGTCGAACTGACGACGGAGGTGATGATGGGTGCCGGGGCATGTTTAATCGCTACCGCATGTTATGGCGTTGCGAGTTTTATGACACGGCGCTGGATATCAGAAAAAGGTGGGCTCGATAGTAAATTACTCGCATTTGCCAGTCAGCTAGGTGCCGCCGTCTTTATCATGCCGCTTTTTATTGCTAGTACCAGTAGTGTTATTGGTCAGCCTTTGACCAATTGGGGTGGTACCGGATTGTGGCTGGCGATGGCAGGGCTTGGCTTGGTCTGCACCGCGTTTGCCTACATTTTATATTTCCGTCTGATTGCGGATATTGGCCCGATGAAATCTCTGACGGTCACGTTTTTGATACCGCCGTTTGGCGTATTGTGGGGCGCCATCTTTTTGGGTGAGCAAATTACCTGGGGACATATTGCGGGTGGTACATTAATTGGACTGGCGGTTTGGGCAGTGTTAAAACCTGCGGTTCAAGTTAAAAAATCTGTCGTGGCTTGATCAGAATTTCCTTCTTCTTACATAGAAAAAAATCGTATCGTCAGCACTGACGACACGATCCCGTAATAGTTAATCTCGGACTACCTAAGCATTAAACTATTTATGCAGCGACACTCGTTTCCGTAGCTTTGCCTGATAACCGCTGCAAGCGTTGCAGTGTCGTTTCACCTGCGGTGTCTGCCTGACCGACTGATTTTCTGATTGCGTCAATCTCTGCTGCCTGATCCAACGGTTTTTGTCCGATGTCGGCGACGATGCGCATGCCCGCTGCCTCGTTGCTCACCGTTTGAGCACGCTTGGTTAAGGCGTTGAGCGCGCTGGACTGGCCTTGCATGCCGGACAAACTACTGAGCTGGCTTTGGCGTTCTATCCGCATGGTTTGCAAATCTTTTTGCGCTTTTGCGCTGGCCAGATTTTGCATCGCTTTTTTGGCGGCGGCATCAAACTCGGCCAGTTGTTTAGAGAAGGCATCGACGATGGTTTGTAGCTCGTTCATATATTGTTGCGCGTCGGCTTCTTCTTGTAACTCCAAGGGTAAGCGGGCTTTGTTGGCTTCCAGCTCATCACAAAACAGACTGACTGTAGCTTCTGATATTTTGCCCGAGGCAAGCCGGTCGGCGAGTGTGCTGGATGCTTTTTCATCATTGGCGATGAGTTCGCGCAGCTTGATGACGTCATTATGTTCTTTGTCGAAAGAGGCGCGGGCGGTCGCTAGTTTTTGCGCACTGTCTCTTAGCGTGGCGGCCAGACGATCACGGTCGGCCTCGGTTGCGGTTTCCGGGTCGAAATTGGCAATCGCTTCGGAGACTTTGTCGCCGAGTACGCCAAAGTGTTTGGAGATCAAGTGTGCGGTTAGGCCCCAACCATTCAAATTGCTCATTTTGCTTCCTCTCAAGGAGTTAAAGGTGCTGCGATAAATACAAAGTGGTGATGACAAATTATGTGAAGCACTTACAAACGATCAACTGCTTTACTACTCTGCTGCTGATGTGGTTTTTGAAGACGCATCATTGGATCAGCAACCTATCCAGTTCCACTGGAATTCCTACCATAAAATCGACATGAATCTCGCGCCGGCTGGTGTCGCCGTCGCGGCTTCTGACGATTTCTGTACAGATTAAAAGACTCTCACGCAGGCTATCCAGCGCGCGGCTATACGGCATGAATACGATGTCTTGCAACAAGCCGTGCTGACCGATGGCGTCGTCGATACGGCTTTCCTGCGCTTTAAACGGGGCGACGAATTCCTTATCCGGGTCACCAGCGTCGCGGCTATAGTCGATCTGGTCGCCGTCGCCGAAGACGCTGTCTAAGTTGCTAACTAAGTTGCCAGCTGAATTGCTAGCTGACGTCGCTGCATCGAGTCCGTTGTCAACCAATTGCGTTTCTAACTGAGCACGCCACAGCGTGTAAGTACGGTCGCCCAGCCCCGCTCCAGCTTCGCCCGAAAACGCTTGCTGATCTTCGATCGTTTCTGGAATAAAACGGGTCAGGCGTTGGTAATACATGACTTCTGAGATGTCGCCTTGTTCGTTTTGGTACAGCTGCACAAAGCTCTCATTTGCATCCTGATCGCCCGTATTGAGGTAATAGCGATACAAGCTACCGGCAATCTCTAGCCGTACCCGGCTGATGGCACGGATCAGGCAATTGCCGTCGTCTGGCATAACGATCAGCGATCCTTGGCTGATGGCGCGGATGAAGGGCGTTTTCTGTAATTGCAGTACGCCACCTATGCGTGCCTTTAACGGCAAATTGGCATCGGCTTGATTGGTGCCTTGATTTTGCGTAGCCGATCCATTTACCGCCGTGCTGTGTTTGCCGAATATTTTTCCAGCGTATTGATAAGCGTCTGTCCAGGCCATGATGCGGATTAAACCTTTCCTAATGAATAGTTTTGAGTGCTTGCTTGGGTGCGTGCCTGATTGCGAGCTTTACGAAGCTGCAGTAATTTGTAGCCAACCCAGGCGATACTGGACAAGATCGCTGTCCACAACATCAGCCGCAGAAGGCGCCAAAACCAGGATTCTGATTCTTGAGCTTTATCAACGCTTGACACCGTTGTCGCTGGGTTTGTGGCGCTGCTAGCATCGCCAGCATTGCCAACATCACGAGGCCGATTGTCATAACCAGATCCGTAATTCCCTCCATAGCCGCCGCCATAACTGTGATGGCTCATCGATTGACCTAGCATAAAGCCCCAGAATGCGCCGCTCATGCCGCTACTTTCTCGTTGCACAATGATGGTCGATGGTGCTTGCTGCATAGGCTGACCATAAGCTGGTGCTGCGGTTGAACCTTGCGCGGTCGAACCTTGAGCAGTGTTGCCAAACGCATTGGACGAAGCACCCAACGGCTTGCCGGTCACGCTGACACTGCCAGGTTGATTGCTCGTATTTGGCGTAGCGGATGGTGCAGTCCGTGCATCCAAATTTTTTAACGCAGTGTTTTGCGAGCGGCTGGTGTCCAGATCGCGATTCAGCGCAGAGTTGGATTTGCCCGCATTGTTGTTGACGGTAGTGTTTGTCGTTGCTGCATTCGCCGCATTCGCTGGAGCGTTGCTAGACGATGATGAGGACGAAAAGCTACCAAAGCCCGTGTTGGTTTTACTGGTGTTGCCGATGTTGTTATTCGCGCTATTGCTATTGCTATTGCTGTTGCGCTGGGAAGAAAATCCAGATTTAAAACTACGTGAGGAACCGCCGGAGGATCGTGCGCCTGACGATCCGGATGTACTGGCGCTGGCTATGTCCAACATCGGCATACACAAGGCAACTGTCGTAATCCCGACAACTAAGTTATGGATAATTCTTTTTGCGATTGACTTCATGTGCCGATCCGTAGTGAAGTGAGTAACATCTCTGTACAATCTGCACGTCATTTTTATGCGCGCTGATCTTGTGAACGGAAGCATAGTGATCAAAAATACAAAACGCATCGGTAATAAAAAGGGAAAATCACCATGACGCGCAAATACTCGAATATGAATCAGCACGACGCCCTGTATAAAGTGGCGCGCGCTTATCCCGGTGGCTTAGATGCGTTGGCGGCTCGCATGCAGGTATCGGTAAATGTGTTGCGTAACAAGCTGGCACCTGGCATCGAGTCGCATTACCCGTCGTTTGAGGAGTTGTCGCAAATTGTGGAGTTGTGCCGCGAGGCCGGCGTAAAAGATGCGCTACTGCCGCTGCATGCGTTGTTGGGGCGGCATGGGATGGCAGCGTTTATCGTGCCGGAGCCAGATCACATCAGCGACGATGATTTGTCGCAAACCGTGTGTCGCGTCATGAGCCAGGTCGGCGGCGTTGCCGAGGCAGTATCCGCAGCACTGTTGGATGGTGTGATTACCAATGATGAAGCGGATTTGATAGAGCGTGAATTCCAGGGGGCGCTAACAGCGTTGGGCGAATGGCGCGCCAGATTGCGGGCGCATCACCGGCGCGAGGATAAACTGAACAGCGAAAAGCGCGAATTGATTAAAAAATAATGCGTGATTTTTTAAATTAAATGCGAAGGAACGTTTCACTGTTTGCGCTATCGAACCCGTGTTGGCGGGGATAATGCGCAACCACACCGGACAAATTAAGCATCATTCTTTGCCCTTGGTAGTTGAAAACGCGGTTCTGATTGCCACTTCAGCCAATGACTGTACTCCCCACCAGTACTTTTTAGGTGTCCAATTAAAGTCTGGACAATTGGCATATTTATTGAGAAAAATAGGGGAGTATATTCTTTTTTGCCTAGAAAACTCTTGTCAGAAACCCGCGTCGAAGACTTCCATCACAATCGACCCTTGATCGTATTTTATGAGCACAGACCAGATCGAACCTCGCCCGCAACCCCGCTCTGTTGCGGATCTTTTCTTTTCCTTCACCTGGTTGGCGCTGCAAGGTTTTGGGGGCGTACAAGCCATCGTGCAGATGGAGTTGGTCGAACGTAAGCGCTGGCTGACGCGGGAAGAATATATTGAAGACTGGGCCGTAGCGCAGATTATGCCGGGCCTTAATGTGGTTAATTTGTCCTTGATGATCGGCAGCCGTTCTTTTGGTCTGCCAGGTGCACTGGCAGCATTGGCAGGCATGCTGACCGTACCTTTAATCATCATTTTGCTACTCGCACTGGTGTACGCCCGGATCGCAGACCACCCCGGTGTTGCGGGTGCCTTGCGCGGTATGAGTGCGGTCACGGCAGGTCTGATTATTGCCTCCGCCTTACGCTTGCTGCCAGCGCTAAAAAGTAATCCACTGGGTTTGCGCTTATGCGGTGCACTTTGTGTCTTATGTTTTGTTGGCATTGCCTTATTGCACCTGCCACTTGCTTATATTTTGCTTGGACTAGGCTCGATTGCCTGCGTCACCGCGTATAGAAAGCTCGGCAAATGAGTGCTGTATTGACCACCGTTGTTGCTGGTGTTGCTGGTGCTGATGTCGCTAATCACCTTAACGGCATCACCATGCAAGCTAGCGATTGGTTGCATTTGCTGTTGCATTATCTGATGTTGTCATTGTTGTCGGTCGGCGGCGCGATTTCTACCTTGCCTGAAATGCATCGTTATCTGGTGATTCAAAATCACTGGTTGAGCGAAGCGCAATTTAATTCCTCGGTGGCGCTTGCCCAAGCCGCGCCTGGCCCCAATGTACTGTTTATTGCCTTAATGGGCTGGAATATCGGGATGAATACCGGCAACGGCTGGTATGCCCCGCTCGGTACCTTGATTACCATGCTGGGAATCATGTTGCCTAGCGCAACGCTGACGTACAACGCGGCCCGTTGGGGGCACAAAAACCGTAATTTGCGAGCGGTACGGGCGTTTAAGCTAGGCTTAGCGCCTATCGTAATCGGATTATTGCTGGCAACAGGCTGGATTATGGCGAGCGGATCAAGCTCGTCGTCATCTTCTTCCGCATTAGCCCACCCTGCCTGGCCACTTTGGATCATGACAGCCGTTTGCGCCTTAGTGGTATGGCGCACCAGATTACATTTGCTTTGGTTATTAGCGATCGGTGCTGGTTTGGGCTGGTTTGGATATTTGTAAATGCTTCAAGTTTCTAAAGTCGCTTTTGACACAATTCAGAAACAAAATTTGTTACAAGTGTTTAGTCACCTTTCGGTTATCCTTGCCGATTCAGAATTTTTCGTTTTTACAGTCTGGCCTTATCTATAAATGAAGTTTTACTTAGAGCACAATCAAGATGAATTGGCGGTACCGGGCGAAATTGATTTGCATATTCGCTTTCGTCCAAGAAATGGCTTAGCAATCCTGCTGGCACTCTTGATTCACGCCCTGTTGCTTTATTTTATTCTCACGCATAAGACCGTTATTCAGAAGCAAGGCGAGACAGAAACACCCGCCGCCATCAATTTGATACTGGATAAAGCCACCGTAGCCAAAATGGCTGAGGGCGAAAAGCAAAAAGTCCCGAAAAAAGCCCCGCCTAAACCAAAGCAGGCGCAACCTAATCGCCCCAATAAGGCCATCACGCAGCCCAAAGAAACACCCGTAGTTGCTGCGGATACGCCAACACCCAACCCGGTAACACCGCCGCCAGACGCCGCCCCGCAACAAGATATGATGAGCATGCTCAACGCGGCTCGTGAGCGTCGTCGTGCGACAGAAGAAGCCGCCGCGCAAGAAAATGCCGATGCCGTCAAGCAAGGCAATAAAGGCATGAGTCCGCAAGAAGTTGCCGAAGCCAATGTCCGGCGCAGCATGCAACGGGCGAACGGACGTGAAGGCACCAGCGGCGTATTCGAGATCACGCATAAAAGTGTACGCATGGCGACGTTCACCTTCCGCGGATGGAAGCCAAGCAGACAAAACAGCTTCAAAAAAACCATCGAGGTCGATGCAGGATTGGGCGGCGATATCAACATAGCCATCATTCGTCGCATGATCGTGCTGATCCGCGAAGAATACCAGGGCGATTTCAGCTGGGAATCACGTCGCTTAGGACGGATCGTCAATCTCTCTGCACGTCCACAAGATACGGCGGAGTTAGAGAACTTTATGATGAAAGAGTTTTTCGAGGATAACCGCTAGTTACTCGTTGCGGCCTACAAATTGACGAGCATTTTTATTTTATTTTGAATGTGACAGTCACCCATGTCATCGCCACAAACCAGCCTCGCAGAATATTCTAAGCGCATGAACAAGGTGCTCAATTATATTGATGCACACCTTGATGCGCCGTTGGACCTGAATACGTTGGCTGAAGTCGCGCATTTTTCACCATTTCACTTTCACCGTATTTTTTCCGCCTGGATGGGCGAGACCTTGGGCGATTATTTGCGCCGCCGGCGTCTAGAGTCTGCTGCCGTAAAGCTGGCTTCTCAGCCGCGCTTGTCTATCTTAAGCGTGGCTTTATCCATCGGTTTTAGCTCAGGCGAAGCCTTTGCCCGCGCCTTCAAACTACAATTTTCTTGCTCACCCAGCGCATGGCAACGTGACACTACTCAACGATGGGCTACCGAATTAGCCAGTATAAAAAACCAGAACCGCAATTTGAGTCAGGTCGACCGCAATCCTGATCAGGCCTTGCAACATCAATTCGACCAAGATGGTATCTCCAAACTATCAACAAAGGAGAACCACATGGACGTCAAATTAGTTGAACTACCAGCGGCAAAGATTGCCTATTTACGCAAAATCGGACCTTACGGTATCGCCGTCAGTGAGTTTTGGAGAACCAGTTTTTACCCCTGGTTACTTGCACAAAATCTTGGCCCTCAACCTATTTATGGCATCGGGCTTGACGACCCTAGCGTTACTCCGGCAGACAAATGCCGTTATGACGCCGGAGTGGAGGTAGGGGCAGACTATGTCGCTACAGGACACGCCATGTTGACGACCTTACCAGGTGGTCGTTATGCGGTGAGCAAATTTGTCGGTACTGTTGACGAGATCAGCGACGTATGGATAACGTTATTCAGAGGCTGGTTGCCCTCCAGCGGGCTACAGTGTGATGACCGCCCCTGTTTTGAATACTATCCGGTTGGCTCCAGTTTCGATGAAGTCACTGGCGTATTTGATTGCGAGTTATGCATCCCGGTGCGACCGTTATAAGGTCTGCTGGAAGACACTAGGAGCGACCGCGTCCGGCTGATTTAGTCCAGTAACTAAACTCAGCTTCATAGCAAGTGCCATCCATCTCGGTCGTCTTTTCTTGCAGGTAATTTTGGGCATCGGCAATCGCCTGATTGTAGATACTGGGGCCGATTTCTTGCAGACAAAAATCCAGAAATAGTTTGGCTTTGAGATCGCCCATGTCTTCTTCCAAATTCTCTGAGGCATAGCGACGGATGGAGCCGATCAGGCGTTCTTGTACTTCTGTTTTGAGTTTGATGGTCATGTAATGGCGTGATAAATTGAAACGAATTGAACTGAAATGATTCAATCCAAATTTTAATTCGATCAAGCTTGATTTGCACCTTCAATTCAACACAACATTTAAAATTTTTACTTCTGAATAATCAATTCAGACGATGCCCGCCGGTGCTATTTTGTATGCGGCGGATTGCAATTGCTCTTAATGTTCGCCAGAACCTGACGGCTATGTTGGGCTCCGGCAGTTGCATCAAAATCTCACTACGTTGTTGTGCATGGATTTGTATCCAGCCGCTGCGCTCTACGGTATATACGCGGCCTTCCGGCAGACTGATTTGTGTTGAATATGCGTAAGCGTCTATGCCTGATGGGGCAGTTTGAATGGCGATCTGACCAAGACTTAAATGTAGCAACGTACCAGCTGCGACATAAACCTGGTGAGTCTGTTTGGACTGTAAGGTGGTGATATGCATGGTGTTTCCTTATCTATCAATTCTGATCGGGTGAGTAACATCAGGATAGGCCACAGCAAGCACACATAACAGACACAAGAAAGTACAGACTGCATCGGTACAAGCCAGGTTTTTGGTATCTGTTATTGTATCTATTTACACTAACTGTATCTGTTCAGTCTGCATGGCTGAGAGGATCATCGTTGTATGCAAAAACACAGCACATTTCAAACACACACATCGGATCAGGGCGACGACTTACCATTGCCTTTATACCGGCGATTGGCAGCGCATTATTTATCGGCGATCAAGGCGGGCACCCTGGCCATCGGCGACCGTATGCCATCGGTACGTAAGCTGATGCAATTACATACGGTCAGCTTGTCGACGGCCTTGCAAATGTGTCGTCAGCTAGAAACGGAAGGTTGGCTGGAGGCGCGCCCGCGTTCTGGTTACTTTGTACGGCAGCCAAGACGTATTAATCTGGTGCCAGCGACAGAACCTGCAATCAATGCGCCCATCGATCCGGCACAGTTTGTCGGCATCCACGAGCGTGTATCTGCCATCATCTCGCAAGGTCAGCGGCCAATTAAAATCAATCTTGCCAGAGCGACAGGTGCACCTGACTTATATCCGCAAGAAGAGTTAAAAAATCTGGCGATACGTTTGCTACGCCATCGTCCACAATTATTGACCAAGGCGATCTCACCCGGCGGCAACAAAGAACTGAAAGCGGCTTTGGCGAAGCGTGCGCTAGGCATAGGCATGAGTATCAAGCCGGATGATGTAGTGGTAACGTTGGGCTGCATCGAGGCCTTAAATCTAGCGCTACGAGCTGTGGCACAGGCGGGTGACATCATTGCGGTGGAGTCGCCCACGTTTTACGGTCTGCTGCAAGTGTTGGAGAGTCTGGGTATGAAGGCGCTGGAGATTCCAACCAGTCCGCAGACTGGTATCTCGATTGAAGCGCTAGAACTGGCAATGCAAACTTACGACAATATCAAGGCCGTGGTGGTGGTGCCGCATTTGCAAAATCCTTTAGGTAGCATCATGCCGGACAGTCATAAACAGCGGTTGGTCGCCTTATGCGAAGAGCAGCAAATCCCGCTGATTGAAGATGATTCTTACAGTGCCTTGGTCAATGCTGACGCTGCACCGACCAGCGCCAAGCATTGGGATAAAACCGGCAACGTCATTTATTGTGCATCCCTGCATAAAATTCTGGCACCGGGTTTGCGGGTGGGCTGGATGGTGGCAGGACGCTGGCATGCGCGGGTTAGCATGCTGAAATATGCTCATACCCGTTACAACGAAGAATGGTCGCAAATTGTATTGGCGGAGTTTATTAACTCCAGCGCCTATGACCGCCACTTACGCCGTTTGCGTCAAATTCTGAGTCAGCAACGCGAGCGTACCGCAGAAGCTATTGCTGCGTACTTTCCTGAAGGCACGCGCCTGACGGTACCGGATGGCGGTATCTCTGTTTGGGTAGAAATGCCGCATCAACTGTCGTCACAGGCGGTATTTGAGGCGGCATTGGAACAAGGGATATTGGTTTCGCCTGGTTTGTTGTATTCCAACTCAAATCGTTTCAACCATTTTTTACGCTTAAATTGCGGCATGCATTTCACGCAGGAATTAGATAATGCGCTGCGCCAGCTAGGGCAAATCATCACGACGCTGGCACAGCGACAGCAGAGTAAGGATCGCCAGCAGCAACATGCTGCCGCTTAGAGGCGATTTGTCGTTAAGTAATCAACCTCAAAGATGTAAATACTTGTTCATCTTGCAATTTTGTGGAAACCCACAATTGCCACGCCCTCTGCGATTTTTGATAATGTTATGAGTAAGGATAAAAATCCTCATCATTGTCATGGCAAAATCATCCACGCCATCGACTTACTATAACAATTATTGGAGACAGCAGATGAAGAAGCCACCGCTCTACCGGTCACTCTATTTTCAAGTGATCACCGCGATTATTCTCGGTGTTTTACTAGGTCATTACTACCCGGAATCCGGCGCTGCCATGAAGCCACTTGGCGATGGTTTTATCAAGCTCATCAAAATGATGATTGCACCGATTATTTTCTGCACCGTGGTCGTTGGTATCGCTGGCATGGAAGACATGAAAAAAGTCGGCAAGACCGGCGGCATGGCCTTGTTGTATTTTGAAGTCGTCAGTACGCTCGCATTGATCATCGGCTTAGTCGTCGTCAACGTCTTGCAGCCGGGCGCAGGTATGAACGTCGATCTGAGCAAGCTCAACGCCAAAGAAGCCTTGGCCTATGCCGGCCCAGGTAAGTTACAAGGCATCGTTGAATACCTGATGGCGATGATCCCGAGCACGATTTTTGATGCCTTCGCCAAGGGCGATATTCTGCAAATTTTAGTCGTTGCGGTACTGTTTGGTTTTGCTTTGCATCGCTTTGGCGGTCGCGGTACTCTGGTGTTTGATATGGTCGAAAAGACTTCCCATGTCTTGTTCGTGATTGTTGGTTACATCATGAAGGCAGCACCAATCGGCGCTTTCGGTGCAATGGCATTCACCATCGGTAAATACGGTGTCGGCTCATTGCTGTCGCTGGGTTATCTGATGGCATCGTTCTATATCACTTGCCTAATCTTTATCTTTGGCGTGTTAGGTACCGTCGCTTATTTCCACGGATTTAGTATCTGGAAATTTGTGAAGTACATCAAAGAAGAATTGCTGATCGTACTCGGCACTTCTTCATCAGAATCCGCTTTGCCTGGCATGATTGCTAAGTTAGAAAAACTCGGCGTTAAAAAATCCGTAGTCGGCCTGGTGATCCCTACCGGTTACTCATTTAATCTGGACGGTACGGCGATTTATCTGACAATGGCCGCGGTCTTTATTGCGCAGGCGACCAACACGCCGCTGACCATCGGTCACCAGATATCTCTGCTGATATTTTTGTTAGTCGCCTCTAAAGGTGCTGCGGGCATCACTGGCAGTGGATTTATCGTCCTGGCGGCAACGCTGTCATCGACAGGCACGATTCCGGTCGAAGGTCTGGCGCTGATTTTGGGTATTGATCGCTTTATGTCAGAAGCCCGCGCATTAACTAATCTGGTCGGCAACGGCGTGGCAACGATCGTAGTTGCAAAATGGGGTAATGATGTCGACAACGTCAAAATGCAAAAGCGTTTAAACAACGATATGAGCGATGATGTTGATACTTATAACGATGTTGAAGAGCATAACAGCAAGCCTGTGAATTTGCATATGACGACCGGTCGCTAAAAACCTGATTCTCATGTTTGCCAGCTTGCTGGCAACGATCAGCGTATTAAGATAAAAAGGGATGAGCGACGTTTGCTCATCCCTTTTTTATTCACGGCAGCTACGTCTGTTTTACATCGTGGCGGTCTTGAAAGTCGACGCAATATTTAATGCCGATAGTGCCACAGCAGTTTGATTACGTCCCTGTTGTTTAGCCTGATACAGCGCCGCGTCAGAGCGCGCAATTGCCAGATCGATATTCGATTCTCCGGGGTACCAGACGCTGACACCGGCACTAAATCGCAACACGGCGTTATACGGTTCTAGCGGTGTGGATTCCAGCTCATCACGGACTCGTTGCAGGATTTTTAGCGTGCTGTCTTCGCTACCGGCTGGCAAGATCAGGCAAAATTCCTCGCCGCCATAGCGCGCAAGCACATCGGTTTTGCGGATCTGACTCTGGACTACTTGGGCAAATAATTTCAACGCCTGATCGCCTTGCTGATGCCCGAGAGTGTCATTCAATTTTTTAAAATAATCGATGTCTAACATGGCGACAAAGAGCGGCGATTTCTGACGCCGGGCGCGGTCAACTTCGCGCTCGGCGGCTAGTTCAAGCGCACGTCGGTTTAGTAAGCCCGTGAGAGGATCAGACATTGCTAGACGGCGATGTTCGTGCCAGGCACGATCCTGATGCAACAGCAAGAGACCAATATTAATCAAGATACCGGTGATAAAAGCCGACATCAGACTCAGCATGACCGACGCTTGTCTGAGGCTATCGCCAGCGGCACCATCAGGTATCCAGATGCGGCCGGCACGTCCGATAGCCGTCAACGAAAATATCGCAAAGCCGAGCATCAACAGATAACAAGAACGGTGAATACCTTCCTGCGGGTTGCTCAAGATGATGAGCACGCAGCGTGCTGATTGCACCGCCAGCATGAGGTTTAGTAATAGCGATGCCAGATCAGCTTCGTAATAACCTAGCGCGACAGCCACCAGCGCGATTGCTACTGGGGCGTAAGTCAGAGTGGGATTATCAGGCGCGGAAAAAAATTTACACAAGCTAAGCAAAAGGCAGCTGATGCCAATGACGAAACCACAAAGTGCGATATGTCCGACCAGCGCCGGACTGAGCTTGCCAAGGGCAATAATAATGACCCACATCGCAACCTCAATCGTGCCAGCCACGGTCCATTGTGCGATGCCATCACGGAAGCGACCGAAAAAGACAACCACCCGCATGACCAGCAGCAAGGTTTGCAGGATCAGAATACATAACACCAGAGTTTCAGTTTGGATCATGGAATATCGCCTGCGTGGGTCTACATTGCGTTTACATCGAGTCTATATTTAACCTGGTTTGCCTACATCAATTTATTTTAAAGTATTCATCAAGCAATACATTATTACAATAGAACTTAGCCGAAGTTACTCAAACTTACGCAAAACCAATTGCGATACCACACCTGTAGGAGCAGTAAACGCTAACGTTTCAGCAGAGTGATATTTAATATACTCCCATTATGTATATTAAATTGTCCAGAGAATCATTGGACAATCAGCCATTATTGATAAAAATGAGGGGGAGTATATTAAATCTTAAGCCTTAAGCTTAATTCAACATTAAGGTGAAACTACTTTGGATTTAGATAAATACCGTGTTGCTAAAACCAGCGCAATTGCCTGTACCACTGCCGCCATAAAAAACGGCGCTCCCAGCAAAATACTGCCTTTGGCCTGATGGCTGACCTGTCCAAGTAGCGAAGTACCGGCCAGCGTTGCGCAGACACTCATGATGCTGGCCAGCGCGGTTAGCGAGCCCATCGCCGTGCCTTGCGAACGCGCATCAACCGCACGTGAGAACATCGCTTGCAATGCCGGACCAGTCGCAAACGCCAGCACGTTACACAAAATCAGCACATACATCATCCAACCCTGCGTCACCAAACCATACAAACTCAGCGACAGGCAGGACGATGTCAGTCCAAACATCACCGCGTTAGCATCACCGACCCGTTTGATATAGCGTCCCAAAAAGACACCTTGCATAATCACGCTGGAAATTCCGACGCAAAATAAAGAAAAGCCATTTTGCATTGGCGACCAGCCAAACCGCAATTCGGTCGAAAGCACCCAGGTAGTTTGCAAAGTAAACTGAGCAAACATGGTTAGCGCATACACCCATACCAAAGGCCCCACGCCGCGTAAATGTGCCAGACCCGACAAGCCAGAAAACGGATTAGCGGATTTTAAAGAAAAAGGTTTGCGATTAGCCGGCGACAAGGATTCTGGCAAAGAGAAGTAGCCATACACCACGTTCGCCAGCGAGACGATTGCTGCCAGATAAAACGGATAGTGAATGCTGGCTTCCCCTAACACGCCGCCTAGTACTGGCCCGCAAATAAATCCCAGTCCAAACATGGCACCAATTTTACCTAAGGCTTTACTGCGTTCCGACGGGGCAGAAGAATCTGCAATATAAGCGCTGGCAACCGACAGATTGCCTGCCGTGACACCACCCAAGGCACGCACAAACAGCAACCAGAAAATAGAAGTCGCCAGGGTCATCAAGAGAAAATTCAAACCCAGACCGAACACACAAATCAGTAACACCGGGCGACGACCAAAACGATCACTCAGCGCGCCGATAATCGGGGCGCAAAAAAACTGCATCACGCCATAAATCGCCACGATCAAGCCATACCAATAGGCTTGCATATCGGGTTGCGTTGTAAAACTGGCGACCAGTCGCGGCAGCACCGGAATGATCAGGCCGATACCTAAAATATCCAAAAATACCGTAATCAGGACAAAGCGGATATTCGTCGGCAAAAAGGACGGCGCAGCAGAAGTTGGCGGCTGCGGTTGCTGTGGTGATGTAGATTGGGTGGAGGAAGTGGATTCGGTACTCATGCAGTCGGGCTTTCTAACGATTTTACAGAGGAACAATAGTATATGATTGTCGCTGGAAATTTCAGTATCGAACCAGTTTTGGAGTAAATATGGCTTTGTTTGACCACTTTTTGATCATTGTCTTGTTGGTCGCTATCAGTGCTTTTTTTTCTATGTCAGAAATTTCTCTCGCGGCGGCGCGTAGAGTCAAGTTGCAGATATTAGAAAGCGAGGGCGAATTACGTGCCGGTCGTGTGCTCGAATTACAACGACATCCGGGGCATTTTTTTACGGTCGTACAAATTGGTCTGAACGCGGTCGCTATCTTGGGCGGTATTTTGGGTGAACAAGCCTTGACGCCGTATTTTGCCAGTGTGTTTCATTCAGTATTTGGATTAAACAGCTGGGTCGACACCGCGAGTTTTTTAACCTCCTTTATCTTTGTGACCTCCTTGTTTATTTTGTTCGCCGATTTAATGCCCAAACGGTTAGCGATGACCGCGCCAGAAACTGTCGCCATGGCCGTCGTTGTCCCGATGTTATGGTGCGTGCGCTTATTCAAACCGCTGGTCTGGTTATTTAATGGCTTGTCGATTTTATTTTTTAATCTGTTTAATGTCTCCACCACGCGTGACGATCAGATTACCTCCGATGAGATTTATGCCATGGTTGATGCCGGTGCCGAGGCTGGCGTATTGCAGGCGCGCGAGCATCATATGATCGGCAATGTATTTGAGCTGGAAAGTCGTACCGTACCGTCCGCCATGACCCAGCGCGACAGTATTGTGTATTTCAGTTTGCAAGACAGTGATGTCGTGATACGCCAGAAAATTGCAGAACATCCGCACACCAAGTTTTTGGTCTGTGACGGCCAGATTGATCATGTAGTCGGCTATGTTGAATCGAAAGACATTCTGAAACGTGTGCTGACCAATCAGGCATTTTCTAAAGTACAAGAATTGTCGTTACGTACAGCATTGGTGGTACCGGACTCGCTCACCTTATCGGACATGCTGGAGCAATTTAAAGGCACGCGGGAAGACTTTGCCGTGATTTTGAATGAATATGCGCTGGTCGTTGGCGTGATTACTTTAAACGATGTACTCAGCACCTTGATGGGTAATCTGGTACACCCGTTTATGGAAGATCAGATCGTCCAGCGCGATGCCAACTCCTGGCTGATTGATGGCGCCACGACGATAGAGGATGTCTGCCGGGCACTGCAAATCGACACTTTACCAGAGCAGGGTAGCTATGAGACTATTGCAGGCTTCATGATGACGATGCTCAAAAAAATCCCCAAACGGACCGATAGCGTGATGGTGAGCGGATACAAATTTGAGGTAGTCGATATTGATCATTATCGTATCGACCAGTTATTAGTAGTACGCATTAAAGAAGATGCCAGCACGCCATAGCAGCCTTAGCAGCCATAGCAGCCTCAAGAGGTTCAGAAAACCGCGATAGCAGTACCATCAACGACAGTCTTACAACTAGTGAGCAGCTATAGAACTAGTTAGTTTTTCATGATGATCTCTGTGTTGAATGCTCTTGAAAGTGGTGATTGCTTGCATTGATTCGCTTTAATTTATTTCCCCGTTTTTTATTCAGGATTTACATGTTGCATGCTTGTGGAGTCGATTTCGGCACATCCAATTCAACCGTAGGTTGGCACCGCGCCGGTCAGACTCAACACGCTGGTCTGCCGAGTTCATCAGCAAATTTACCCTCGTTGCTGTCGCTAGAAGACGATAAAGTGACCTTGCCCTCCGTCGTGTTTTTTAACGCGGATGAAGACGAAGTCAGCTATGGTCGCGCTGCACTTTCTACCTACTTGTCTGGTTACGAAGGTCGCCTGATGCGATCGATGAAAAGCTTGTTGGGCACCAGCCTGATGGAAGGTCAGACCGAAGTGCAGGGACGGGCTTTGCCGTTCCGCCAACTGCTGGCGCAATTTATCGGTGAGCTAAAACGACGTGCCGAAAAATCTGCAGGGCAGTCTTTTAGTCAGGTCGTGATGGGACGTCCAGTCCATTTTATTGATGATGATAAAGCAGCCGATCGGATCGCACAAAACACGCTGGAAGATATCGCAAGGACTGCCGGGTTTAAGGACATTCAATTCCAGTACGAACCGATCGCAGCAGCGTTTGATTACGAGTCGCGTATTGATAAAGAAGAGTTAGTTTTAATCGCCGACATTGGTGGCGGTACCTCAGATTTTTCTTTGGTACGTTTGTCACCGGAACGCAGCAGCCGGATTGATCGGCTGGACGATATTTTAGGTAACGGCGGTGTGCATATTGGCGGTACCGATTTTGATAAATACCTGAGTCTGGCTTACGTGATGCCTTTACTCGGTTTGGGTGGCCGCTTGGGGAATAGTGATATTCCGTCGGGCTACTATTTTAATCTGGCAACTTGGCACACGATTAATTTGGTCTATACCCAAAAAGTCAGCCGTGAACTGCAAGACGTGTACCGCGAGATCGGTGATGCAGACTTGCGGATACGGTTCGAGCGTTTGCTCAATCTGGTAGAAGAGCGTGATGGTCACTGGCTGGCGATCAAGTCAGAGGAAGCTAAAATCCTGCTGTCGGATAACGATAAAATTGAATTAGCGCTGGAACGCTTACGCACAAAATTACCTTCGTCTGCACCCTGCATATTAACGCTGGAGCAGCATGGGTTTCAACAAGCGATTTCTCATTTGATGACGCAAATTGGTGCGACGGTCAGTCAGGTACTAGCCGATGCGGGTGTGGCTGCGGCGGATGTGGACACGGTATTTTTTACCGGTGGTTCCAGCGGTGTGCGCGGGCTGCGTGACCGGATCGCAGCGATAGTGCCGGGCGCTAAAAAAGTCGAGGGAGATTTGTTTGGCAGCATTGGCTCTGGTTTGGCCTTGGATGCATCGCGCCGTTTTGCTTAAATTTTAGATTCATGAACAAGGGTTACGGATTGATGATTAAGTATGAAGGCAGCAAATTAACAAAATAAAATATTCCAGAATATGAATAAAAAAAGGCTACGCAGATATGCATCCGCGTAGCCTTTTTTACGTACTAACTAATTTTAGTCTCCACAAAAATAGTGAGCATAAACCGTTCGATATAAATCTTACTTTGCTGGCATCGGTGGATGATCAGGCATCGCGCCGTCTGGCATAGGCGGACGGTGCATACCTCCCATATCACCCATACCGTGCTGCATTCCATGACCGCCTTTACTCCAGCGATGCATCATTTGGCGATGGCTATCATCAAATATTTTTTGCTGTTCTGGTGTCAAGACCGCATAAAAAGTTTTGAGTGATGTCAGACGCGTTTGCATCATCGCCTCATGTTCTTTCAGTTTCTCCAGCATTTTTTCCATACGGGCAGGAGTGCTTATTTATCCATTTCTTTATGATCTGGTCGCATCGCTTGCGCACCCGGCGGCATGCTTGGTTTCGTCGACTCAATGAAGGTTTTCCAGGCAGGCTCCTGGGCTGCAGTGATCTTAAGCTTGTCATGCAATTCTGCGATATGTTTTGCCATACGCTCTTGCATTTTTTCAGCCCATTTAGCCTGATCCATACCCGCTTTTTGATGCGGCGGCGGTGGTACAGCAGCCGATGTTGGTGCTGCTGGTGATGTTTGGGCAGATACGCCGATGGCAATACACATGCTGATAGCGGCAAGCGCGATGGCGATCGGATTTTTTATTGGTGCCATGATGTTCCTCTTTAGATTACTACCAAGTAGTTGAATACGTTTTTGATAAGTCGCTCGTTGTGACTTCAACATGTGAATTCCACATGTGATTTGTGCATTTGACTTGCCTATGTGACTTGCACATGCGGCTTATGTTGGCGCAGTGATGTAACTGGCAAGTGTCGGCGGCAATCTGCTTTGTATCGCTGTGTAACAATCAGTGGCGAGAATGTGATCGGGTGTGTCGCATTGTGTCGTTCTCGGTTTATCATAACAAGACGATACAAAATCACATGCCTTCTTTGCAGTCAGGACTTCATAATACGAACCATGGATACTCCAAGCAAAATATTGATCGTTGATGACGATCGCGACATTCGTAGCCTGTTGGCCGACTATCTGGATGGTCATGGTTACTCCACTTTAATGGCTGCTGATGGCAATGCAATGTGGGCGGCCTTGGATAGCAATCAGGTTGATCTGGTGGTACTGGATTTAAATCTGCCTGGCGATGATGGCTTGACCTTGTGCCGTAACTTACGTGCTAAATCTATGATGCCCGTCATTATGCTGACGGCCAGAAGTGAGCCGCTGGATCGTATACTCGGCCTGGAGATGGGGGCAGATGATTATTTGCCAAAACCGTTTGAGCCACGCGAACTGTTAGCACGCATACGCAGCGTGCTGCGTCGCACTCAGTCTATGACATTGGGTAGCAATGGCGAGCAAGTGCAGCGCTTAAAATTTTCTGACTGGACACTTGATCTGACGGCGCGCCATCTGGTCAGCCCGGAGGGCATGGTGATCGCTTTGTCCGGCGCAGAATTCCGCATGCTGAATATATTTTTAGATCATCCTAACCGCATCCTTAATCGTGATCAGTTGTTAAACATGACGCATGGCCGTGACGCTGATCCGTTTGATCGTTCTATCGATATTCAGATCAGCCGCTTGAGGCAAAAACTGCGGGAAGACGCACGCTCGCCACAAATTATTAAAACCGTACGCAACGGCGGCTATGTGCTATCGGTCAACGTCACGATGGAGCATGGAGCATGACCATTATCAAGTCGATGTCAGGCAGGATTTTTGGCATCCTGTTGCTGGGTGTAGTGAGTTCTACTGCGCTGACCTGGTGGCTGGCGTTTGGCGAACGTCAAAAAACCATAGAGCAATTTCGTGATTCACGTGCAGTAGAGCGCGCCGAGCAATTGCTGCTAGCGATGGATGCGCTGCCAGCAGCCAATCGCGATGCTTTTTTAGCGACTGCGCCACGCCTGGGTTTGCGGGTAACTACACTACCCGCAGAAGTCTCTAATGAAGGTCCGCGCTCTGCGTATGCCGCGGCCTTGAGTGAACGTTTAGGTAAGACATTTCAGGTTTTTTCTTTACCGCCAGAGTCGGAGGGATGTCTGAGTCTTCCGGCAGAAACAACCGCGTTAAAAGGCACGTGTGAAGAGTTGATTATCAAGCTGCATGACAGTACAACACTGCGTTTGACGGTACTGCCTCCGCGTGGACCACTGCCTCCTTTGCGTCCTGACTTCATCTTTTATTTATTTTTATTCTTGAGCAGTATCGCGGTACTGGCGTTTTTGGTATCGCGCATGACAGTAAAACCATTGCGCCAATTGGCACAAGCCGCGACCGATCTTGGTAAAGATATTAATCGCCCGGCTTTGCCTGAGGTCGGCACGACAGAAATCCTGCAAGCGACCAAAGCTTTTAACTCTATGCAAGGTCGCATACGCCAACACATCCAGCAACGCACTCACATGCTGGCAGCAATTACCCATGATCTGCAAACACCGTTGACACGTTTGCGTTTGCGTTTGGAAAAAGTCGGCGATACCGAGTTGCGCGATAAGCTGATCGGTGATTTGTCGGCGATGCAAACTATGGTCAAAGAAGGTCTGGATCTGGCGCGCAGTATGGACAACAATGAATCGCTGCGCCCTCTTGATCTGGATTCGCTGCTTGATAGTGTCTGTGCCGATGCCGCCGATGCCGGACAGGAAGTCAGTTTCAACGGCAAATCTGGTATCACCGTCATGGCCAGACCACAGGCATTGCGTCGTTGTCTGACCAACCTGATTGATAACGCAGTCAAATATGGTCATCACGCCAAAGTCACCTTAGAAACCAGCAGCGATACCGGCATCAAATTGATGCACGTCTTCATCCGCGATGGTGGCGCTGGCATTCCGGCAGATCAATTACAAAAAGTGTTTGAGCCGTTTTACCGCACAGAGACATCACGTTCACGCGATACCGGCGGTACCGGATTAGGTTTAACTATCGCCCAAAACATCGCCCAGCAACATGGCGGCAGTGTGCAGTTAGCTAATTTAAGCGAAGGTGGATTAGAAGTGAAGCTGACACTGCCGGCTAAACCAGCTTAAGGATCTGGCTGAAGTGTCTGGTTTAAGTAGTCAGCTCAATTAGCCATCTAAACTAGCCCGCGTAAGCACTCATTAGTGCGTCATTCCGGCATGGGTTTAGCCGGAATCCAGTGACGTGACGTTTGTGGTGCGACCACTTGGCCTCCAAGTTGCGACCCCATTCTCAGAATAACGACACGGTATTCCAGCTAAACCCACGCTGGAATGACATTCGAAAGAATTAAGCTTTCAGCAAAAATCATCAAAATTCAATCCGAACACAAGCACGAATTAAGATTACTCCCACTGGGTATATTTTAATTGTCCAGATAAAACCTGGACAATTAGCCATATTGACTAAAAATAATGGGGAGTATATAGATCTCCTCGTTAAATCAAGCCACTACCACCGACATCATACTAATCGCGCCCAGCTCCATTCCCTCGGTCGTAATTTCCAATTGATCTTCTGCCGTTTTTGCCCCCAGCACATACAACAAGGGCAAAAAGTGTTCTGAGGTTGGTACCGACAAACTGGCGTCTTGTCCCAAGGCGGTGTAGTTCACCACCGTATCAAAATCGTCGTCCAGCATGGCTTGCTTCATCGCTTGATTAAAGCGCACTGCCCAGTCGTAACCGGGCGACTGCGGGTCCATGCGGCGCAGATTATGTACCACATTGCCGCTACCGATCACCATCACGCCCTGTTCACGCAAGGCAGCTAATTTGCGTCCCAGTTCAAAATGGAAAGCCGCTGGCTGGGTCACATCCAAACTCAATTGCAGCACCGGAATATCGGCAGCGGGATAAGCTTTGATCAACACAGACCAGGTGCCATGATCGAGCCCCCATTGCCGATCTAAAAACACCGGCAGCGGTGCCAATAAAGCCGCAACCCGCGCAGCCAATGCCGGATCACCAGGCGCGGGATAACGCACATCAAACAAGGCTTGCGGAAATCCGCCAAAGTCATGGATAGTCTGCGGCGCAGCCATCGCCGTCACCGCCGTGCCACGTGTAGTCCAATGCGCCGACACTGATAAAATGGCCTTAGGACGCGGAAAACGCTGAGCAAGCGCGTACCACTCCTTGGTATAACGATTATCTTCCAATGCATTCATCGGGCTGCCGTGGCCGAAAAAAATTGCTGGCATACGAGTGCTTACGGACATCCTTATTCTCCTGAGTGTTGACTGATTTTTAGGAGTATGTCGGATTTTGAACAAGTCCGTGTGCGGGGTAGACTGATGGCGGTGTGCATGATCATCGAGTAGGCGCGTACCACTTCACTTTTTGTAGCTCAGTAATCATGCGATTACGTTCCGCTAATCGCACCTACCCGCACCTGCCACCCAGCTATTTTCTTAAGCAATTAAACGCTCAACTATGCACCCAAGCGTAACTGCAAACCCGTGTCGGTATAAATCGGTGTGGCGCTAAAACCATCGACGACGATGCTGGTAAATTTACCTTTAAAGCTTGCCGCGGTGATGATGTTCAGCGTGTCGCCGACGGCTGGTTTATAGCCGTTTTGAAATTTAATACGCAGGGTGCCGCCAGCAATAGTGATGACGCCAGTGGCGGTAAACCGGCCTTGCTGGCCGCTGCCCAAATCCAGCTCCAGAGTGGTGTTAGCCAACTGCGTATATTTTCCAGAGACGGTAGTTGCACCTGTGGCGTTGCTCACAAATGTGCCGCCGCTGACATACACATCGCCTTTGCCCAAAGCAGATACCGAGTCCGCTTCTAATACGCCTGCGTTCACTTCTGTGCCGCCAGTCCAGCTATTGTTGCCTGTCAGTTTTAAAGTGCCGCTGCCTTGCTTGAGTAATTTACCCGCGCCGGAGATATCGTTGCGCCAGCTATCCATTGCGCTGAAGCCACCCTGGCTGGCGTCCATCACAACCACCACATTGCCGGTAAATACGCCATAACCATCTGCTGCCGCGAACAAATTCAAGCGCCCCCAACCTTCTGCATCGTCCATCACAGGGTAGCCGGATGCAATCGCAGTGGTTTTTAAGACGACGCGGCGTTGCACATCGCTCAGGTACGGCAAGCGGGTTTCCAGCAAAGCCTCTGCACCTTTTGGTACTACGGCAGGCGCAGTGGTTGCAGCAATTGGTGAAAAGCTGTAAGTCATGCGGCGCAGGTAATTTGTCTTGTTCGTCGCGTAATCGGCAAAGCGATCGGTGGCAACGGTACCAGAATGGGCAAAGGCATTAAAGGTATCGCTGCTGGTGCTGGTTTGCGTCATCAACGTGGCATGCGCCTGCGTGACGGCGGCGGCTTTTTTAGTCGCGTTGGCGGGGTCAACTAAATTGGCAGCGACCACTGCCTGGCCTTGCATGCGACCGCTGATGACGTCCAGCGGCGAGTGCATACCAGCGAGAATCCGGTTTTCGCCCAATTCCAGACCGCGCGTCAGAATCTCTTGAAAACGTTCCGGGACGGCGTATGCCATCGCCACGGTATCACGCGTTGCCTCGGCTGAATGACCACTGGTAAAACCGCCATCAGTCGGCGGCGTGTTGCTTTTTGCTGGAACTAATGCGGGCACAACGACGACGCTACTGCTCCAGCGGTAAGGCCGGGCATATTTATAAAAGCGCTTGGCCGGTTCGGTAGAGCCATTATTACTCATCGCACTGATGAAATCGACCACGCTACCAAATGCGACATTGGCACTGCCACCGACGCCGATATTATTCCCGGTATCGTTATACAAAACCGTTGTCGCATCCGCTGCAATTGCAGTAATACTGGTCGTTTGCTGCGCCGCTGCACGCCAGGCCGTCGTCAGCGGCCCCATACCGTCACTGACGCTATAACCCTTGCCACGTCGATCATCCAGATACGCTGCCAACTCTTGCGCTGGTGTGCGTGCCGTTGTCGCCGTCACCACATATTGGATATTGGCATTGTGTACGGCACTGTTCAAAATCGTACCACCCGCTGTGCCATCATTTGGCAGACCGGTCCAGACCGAGGGAATCACAGCAGGGAAATTACCAACTGCCGGAGCAGAAACACCCGCATCCACAATGTCCGTCAGCGGTTGCCAGATGGTTTTAAAACCTGCCAGCACGCGCACACCCGCATTGGTATCCAAGGTCGCATAGCGCGCATCACCACGCTGATTGCTCGCCGCATTATCAACAAACGCCGGCACCGAAGCTACTACCGGCGCAGTATCAACAAAACCTAAATCAGCAGGTGCCGACGGCACTACCAAAGCAACATCCGGCTGGGCAGAATTGCTAGTGCTATCGCTATTGCTACCACCACAAGCAACCAGCGCAAGCGCCGCACTAATCGCCAACACTAGCGGAAGTTGACGTGGGAAGCGACGAACAAGATCAGGGTTTTGCATGACAAGGCCTTGAATAAAATGACAGGTTAAAAACGCGTCATGGTAATTCGTAGTTATGACCTATTGATGACCTAAGGGGGTGGCGTTTGAGATTGTCGATTGCGTAGAATTTTACTTTTCTTATTAAACACATATTGATCAAAGCTAAAGATAAGAACACAAATTTAAACCGCATTTTGCATTACTCGAATGTGGCATCGAGAATAGCTTAGATGCGCCGAAACATATCAAGCATTGATAATAATTTGATAATGTTGGATAATACACGGCTACGTTTTTAGGTGGCATTAAATAACTTGGTTTAGCAAATTTACAGCTTGCAAGTGCTTCTTAGCAGTAACCTAATTTCGCGTATGGCTGAACTTAAGAAAATTATTAAAATTAAAGGACTAAATGAAACACATAGTATTTACTTTGATGAGCATTCCATGTGCCATGATTTCAATGGTTGCAAATGCGGAAGACACTAATCATTAGGTCGGAGTTGGTTTAGGTCAATCATCCTATAGCGTTGACTATGGCTACGGTATAGATGAAACAAAAAATGAAAAGTCGACAGGAGCAATTTTCTTTGCTGGAGTTGAATTTAACCCTTACTTCGCTATTGAAGGTGGCTATGGCAAGCTAGGCAACGCCACTCTCATTAAAAATGTACTTAGTGCCTCTGCTGATGGGAGATTTTCAGTGGGACCATACAAAGGTGAAACCACAGCACTCTACGCCTCCGCCAAAGCTAAGCTAAAGATAAACGAATTATTTTCCATCTACGGAAAGTTAGGGGTGTCAAGAAATAGCACGAGTTGTTTTAAGAGTGTTGATTTGCCAATGCAAGCAAATGTTGCCACAACCCTAGTTTACAGTTCAACATGCCATACAACAGGGGTTTTTTCTGCCTTTGGTGCCGAGTATAAAATAACGGAAAATACAGCTGTTGGCGCTGAGTATACTAACTTTAACAGGATTTTACCTTTCTCCAGCCATGCGAATTTACTTTCGTTAAATGTTCATTTCTACTTTTGATATCGTGTGTTTTTGCTTGTATTGCACAAGAAGTAAATTCACAATTAATGAATCCTAGTTGGTTAAACTCCCCGATTCGCGGGGGATTTAATTTTGCGAATATCGGTTCTTAACAAAAGGTAGCTAACTATTTGTCAAACGTCTGACCGGGTGTTTAATCAGCAAGAGTCTCCTGCATTTTCTTTTTGCGATTTTTAATATGTTCCTTTGCACATTTTAGGCTGCTAAAATTCCAGCACAATAAAAACTAAGGAGCTAACTTGATTAATCTGCAACTAGGCGATGTCAGCCATATCATTCAACTTGCTATTGCCCCGGTCTTTTTACTGACAGGCGTTGGTACTAATCTGACCGTACTTACTAACCGTCTGGCGCGGATTATTGACCGATCCCGTGTGCTGGAAGACTTGCTGCAGGTAAGGGGTAACGTCACTCAAAAACCAGGTTTGCGCGAGGAGCTCAACGAGTTATATGAGCGCTCGCATCTGATCAACCGGGCGATCACTCTCAGCACTTCTTGTGCGCTGCTGGTTTGTCTGGTGATCGCTGCTTTGTTCGCAGGCGATGCCACCGATTTACGCCTGGATACACTGATTGCTGTCTTATTTGTGTGTGGTATTTTGTCTTTAGTCGGTAGTTTTATTTATTTTCTGCGAGAGATTTTTGTCGCGACTAAAACCCTGACCAGGCAGCGTGAGCATGGCTTGAAGGACTGAGCTTTAAATACATTTTTTACTTCAGTTATTTCAGTTGTGTACAGATACAGCGACTGTTTTCAATCCGTAGTCCATAAAAAAACAATAGTCTGTTTTAGTGGTAACGGCAGCAGTAACAACTGCCGTTACGTGCTATTGGTAAAAAAACTTTAGGGCGTTACTTGTACGATCAAATCAATCGATGCCGTGCCAGGGTTGTCGATGGTAATTGGTTGATAGCCGGCACTAACTCTGAAAACTAATATTGTCTTAGCTGTGACCGTCGGTGCGATAAAACCCGCGTTGCTGGAGTTGGCACTTGCCAGTACGACACTTGGCCCGGATATTTGCGTCCAGCTAAAATACACGTTATGCCCTGATGCTGCTGAGGTAGCTGACACGGATAGAACGGCGCTGTATCCAGACGATATTGTTTGGGTAGGTACATAGGACGTCAATGCAATAGGTGTCAGACTATCCACAAAATAAGCGACATCTACTTGTTGTACGGGCTCGCTGGAATTGCCATTGGAATCTATTGGTGCGTTTGATGCGTTGAGGGTGAACAAGAAGGCTGTTCTGCTCACAATATCACTTGGTAGTGCGATCGTGACAATACTACTGTTGGGATTACTAATGGTTACAGTCGGACCAGATTTTTGCTTCCATAAAAAATAAATCGTACCTGTGGTGACTTGGTTACCGTTGACATCATAGCGCGTTGTTTTGCTACCATCTAAATTCACTACCGCACCAGCTTGTACCAGGCCACCGCTGTATGAAATAGGGACAATCGTTGGCTTGACCACGGGATTGATGGTGACGGTCTGTAACGCAGTTCCAGTTTTTTGTTTGTCATCGGTCACCCGGCATTGCAGTGTTACTGCGGTGGCAGTGGTGACGATGGGTGCAGTGAAATCTGTCGTTGCATTGGACGGGGCGGTGATGTTGAGGCTGAGCCCTGCCGCGTCATTTACTACCCATTGATAAGCGTATGAGCCAGTGTTGGAGGTGCCGCCGCTACCTGTGCAGCTTAAACTTGCTTTACTCCCCGATGTCACATTAGACGCACCGCCTACGGTGGCAACCGGATTGAGTGTGACGGAGGCTTCTTGCCCGACGACTAAATTTGCGCTGCTACTGGTAGTATTATTTTTTGAATCGACCACCGTTACCGTCAGTTGATACGTGTAATCAGCGGTCAATTTGGCGGGTGGCGTGATCTGTAATACACAGGTCCAGTCGTTTCCAGAAGCACTCTTGGTGACGGTTTTACAATCGGTATTGCCAGTGGCAGCAAGCGCGCTCGCACCGAGAGTCAGCGGGGTGATACGCCAGGACATGGCACTGATAGGAGCTGCACTGCTATTGGTTTGAGCAGTAAACGTGATTGGATCACCAGTAATCACTTTGGCAGGGCCGGCCACGCTAATCGTAACCGGAGAACTACCTGAAGCCGTGGTGGAAGAACCACCACCGCACGCCGATAAGACTGCGCAAAACACAGCGCAAAGCAGGAATGGGGAAAACCGGTAAAAAAATGAAGACACATTAACTCCGTGTAAAAGGAAGTTCGAAAGGACGCTCGAAAGTAAGCTTGATATCGCTTTGTTAAATACAAATAAGCGCAGAGATGCTTTAGTAAGGACAGGCGTTGCAACGCAACTGAGGCGATTTTGGATCAGTCCTAAAACATACAAATACAAGCAAAGCGCATACCTCATTGTAACTTTAGCAGTCACAAATTAAAAACAGCTTGGTACTTCTTTGCGCGCTTATACAAAAATTAACAATCTGAAGGCAATGAACAGAGTTGCCTGTAAAAATTTACGAACGACCGTGCAAAAATCAATTAGGTGTGGCACTCTAATGAAATAATAATTATTCCATTTGCATATCCTCATATTAGCAATCACACCGGAGACAAGGTATGAACACGACTCACTACGCCCATTGGCCGACTGGCTTGCCGCATTTTTTAACGGCACCAGAGACCAGCGTCTATGCCAACCTGCAAATCTCGGCGCAGCGTTATCCGAATAAGCCAGCAATTATTTTCTATGACAGTGTCTTGACGTATGCCGAGTTGCATGCGGAAGTCTTGGCGCTGGCAGGTTATTTGCAGCAAGTATGTGGCGTGCAGCGCGGCGACCGGGTATTGCTGGATATGCAGAATTCGCCACAATTTATTATTGCCTATTACGCCATCATGCGCGCCGATGCGATGGTGGTGCCAGTCAATCCTATGCTGATGACCGACGAGTTATCGCATTACATTGCGGATAGTGGTGCAAAAGTCGCGTTGGCATCACAAGAAATTTTCTCTCGTATGTTGCCACTGGTTGGCACTACGGGTTTGCAGCACGCTATTGTGGCAACTTACTCTGATCATCTGACCAAGGAAACCAGCTTGAGCGTGCCAGATTTTGTGCGCGCACCACGCGACGTGCCGGTGCAAGCGGGTGTAGTGACGTGGAAAGACGCTGTCGCTGCCCAACAACAACCTGGCGCTCATCTGGCTAGCTCTGACGATCTGGCATGTATGCCGTACACCTCAGGTACAACCGGTAAACCTAAAGGCTGTATTCACACCCATCGCTCGGTGATGTTTAATGCGGCTGCCAGTCCGGTATGGTCAGGCTCCGTGTTGCCAAACCATGTGGCCCTGGCGGTACTGCCGTTTTTCCATGTGACAGGTATGCAGTCAGTCATGAACAGCATGATTTTTTGTGGCGGTAGTCTGGTGATTTTGCCACGCTGGGACAAAGATGTTGCAGGTCAATTAATCACCCGCTACAAAGTCACTAACTGGACGGTAGTGCCGTCGATGATGATCGATTTTTTATCTAATCCTCGTCTGGCGGAATACGATATCTCCGGGTTAAACCGCGTCTCTGGCGGTGGTGCTGCAATGCCAGCGGCGATTGCGCAAAAGCTGCTGGAATTATCCGGTCAGGTATATATGGAAGGTTATGGCTTGTCGGAAACCATGGCGCCATCGCACCTCAATCCACCACAACGGATGAAGCAGCAATGTCTGGGAATTCCGCATTTCAGCACCGATTCGCGCATCGTTGACCCAACCACTTTGAAAGAAGTTAAACAGGGGGAAACCGGCGAGATCTGGATTAACGGTCCGCACGTATTCCAAGGCTATTGGAACGATCCGCAAAAAACTGCCGATTCGTTTGCCGAGCTGGATGGAGTACGTTTCTTCCGTAGCGGCGACTTGGGTTATATGGACGATGAAGGATTTTTCTTTTTCACTGATCGTCTAAAACGCATGATTAACGCCAGCGGTTTTAAAGTCTGGCCTGCAGAAGTCGAGTCGATGATGTATCAACATCCCGCCATTCAAGAATGCTGCATTATTGCTGCGCGTGATGCATATCGTGGCGAAACCGTTAAAGCGATCGTCGTCAAAAAACCGGGCACGGATGTGACTGGTGAAGACATCATGGCGTGGGCGCATGAAAAAATGGCTGCCTATAAAGTACCGAAGTTTGTCGAATTTGTAGATAGCTTGCCAAAGTCGGGAACCGGCAAAGTCATGTGGCGCGCATTGCAGGAAAAAGAAGCTGCAAAGTAAGCTTCGAACTCAGCTAATTTATACGTAAAAAACGCCGCAATGATTGCGGCATTTTTTATTGTAAGGTGATTTTGTGCCGCTATTTTATTGTTAAAATCAATTATGCCATTGTCCCCACGACGAGATCATCATGCCTAGATTGCGCCTTGCCAGTTATGCCGATATTCCTGCTATGCAGGCACTGATCGCACGTTCTGCGATTGATTTAAGTGTCTCTTTTTATACACCGGAACAAGCACAGGCCTTGTTGCAATATGTGTTCGGCGTGGATACGCAATTGATCGCAGATCAAACCTATTTTGCCATTGAGGACGAGGTAGTGAATATAAATCAGCATGATATAAGGCCGAGGCTACTGGCCTGCGGCGGATGGAGCAAACGTAATACCTTGTTTGGCGGTGATCAAGCCAAACAAGGCGTCGATAATTTGCTTGATCCTGCCATTGATCCGGCACGCATCCGTGCTTTTTTTGTTGATCCATCTGCCGCCCGTCGCGGCCTTGGCAGCATGCTGATGCGATATTGCACAGAGCAAGCACGCGCAGCAGGTTTCACCGCATTAGAACTAGCGTCCACCATGCCAGGTGAACCTTTATACCGCGCTTCAGGCTTTGAGGTAACAGAGCGTTTTGGCTTAGATTTACCTGGTGGTATTCATGCACCGCTGGCACGTATGTATAAAAAGATTGTATAAAAAATGAATTAGGCAGCTTATTTCAGTAAATTGTTTCAGCAAATATTTGAGTAAATACTTGAGTAAATACTGAAGGTCAGTAGTCATATTCAAATCACAGAAAGTACCTCAATATGAGTATCAGCAAACGTGTCATTCTCAGCTTTTTATGTCTGGTCTTGTTTGTTATTGGCGCAAGTTGCCTAATGATCGTGTTGACCTGGGCGCCCGACAAACCTGTAAGCGAGTTGACGACACAATGGGCACCTGCGCCATCCCAATTTATCGATGTCAAAGGTTTGTCGGTACATCTGCGGGATGAGGGACTTAGGACTGATCCGGTACCGATTATGCTGATTCATGGCACCTCATCAAGCTTGCATACCTGGGAGCCTTGGGTTGCTGCATTAAAAGATCAGCACCGCGTCATTACGATGGATATTCCCGGCTTTGGTCTGACGGGACCAAATGCACAAAATGATTACAGCAATGCTGCTTATACCCAATTTATTCTGAACCTGATGGATAAGCTGCAATTGTCACGCGTGGTATTGGGTGGTAATTCTCTGGGCGGTGAAATTGCCTGGCAAGTTGCAGTCGCTGCACCAGCACGGATTGATAAACTCATCTTAGTAGATGCTGCCGGATATCCCTTCACACCGGCGGCGATTCCGATAGGCTTTAAGATCGCGCGCATGCCAGAAATGGCTTGGGTGATGCAACATACCTTGCCACGGAATTTGATGGAAAGCAGCGTCAAAAATGTATATGGCAATCCAGATAAAGTCACGCCAGCGTTGGTAGATAGGTACGAGGCGATGACTTTACGGGCTGGTAATCGCCATGCTCTAGGTTTGCGTTTTATACAATTGGATGCGGGACGTACTTCCGATAAAATTAAAACCATTAAGCTGCCAACGCTGATACTTTGGGGCGGCAAAGATAAGTTAATTCCACCAGATAATGCGGAGCGATTCCATCAAGATATTACCGCTAGCAAGCTGGTCATGTTTGAGCAATTAGGACATGTGCCACAAGAAGAAGATCCGGCAATTACCATTGCAGCAGTCAAAGACTTTTTGAAATAATCGACCCGAGCGCAAGATTGCAGTAGCTGATGATCTCGTTTATTAAAGATGACGATCGCGCTAATGTTATCCTCGTTGTTAACGCAAAAAGCCCGCCAAAAGCGGGCTTACCATTCATTGCTGCGACTCACTATCCTCAATATCATCATCAATAACCCATGCTATCTGCGTGGTGCCACTGACTAAACCAACAACCCGTGCTATCTGCGCGGTGCCCCTGGTGGGATGAGTCGTTTTTACTGCTCCAACATCTCCTGATGGACATGTTTTCAAGTCGAACGAATGTTTTTTCTTCACAAATCAACTAAGCCATTTTCCAAGTGCATTGAATAAACAATGCGCTGGCCGGTTAGAGTTGATGCTCGCCGCAGAAGATACTGGCAGATGCCTGGTGAATCTTCTCGCTACGGTGATAAACACGAATGTATTAGACCATTTCCCAACAACCCATGCTATCTGCGTGGTGCCACTGGCCGGTCAGAATTCATCTATGCGTCAAAAAATAAACCTGATGGTGATTTTCTGACTTGTGAAGTTTTTGTCTTGCTGATGATATTTTCTCTTACCGCCAACCCATGCTATCTGCGTGGTGCCAGCGGCCGGTATTTAAGAAAAAATCAAACCACAACACATAAAGCTAATTCAGAATCGACAACTCACCAATACTTAAGCGTCGATCTACTCAATTAAGAGAGAATTTGGATATTGCCTGCTTTATCGCCTTTTGGACCAACAGCTGCTTCGTAAGAAACGCGTTGATTTTCCGTCAGACTCTTAAATCCAGAAGATTGGATGTCTTGGAAATGGGCGAATAAATCTGGACCACCAGCATCAGGAGTGATAAAGCCGAAGCCTTTAGCATCGTTGAACCATTTGACTATACCTGTTTGAGTACTCATGTTTTTTCCTTCAATTGTAAATAGGCGACATTGCCTGATAGGCACTTGAAACCAAGAGATGAAACCGGAGGAATTAAAACAGAACGACTAGAGGAACAACAGCCATGCAGGTTTGGGACCAACAATATAACAACTTGATGCAAGTACGGTACGGAATATACACGCTTATATCCAAATCACCTAATTTAATTTTTCGGTAAGTGTTTTCTCTTCATCTAAGATCACGTCTTAGATTTTACACCTTCGAAAAATGAGATCGTTGCGATCAGCGCGCCAGCACCCACCAAACCAAAAAATAAATCTGACAAGGTATCCGACACCCCGAGATTCATCTTGGTACCAAGCAAAAGATCGGATCCGAATTCTAAAAATTCCCAGAAAATAGCAGTTGTTGCGGTGAGCCCTAAGCACATCAGACACTGAATGAGGCCAGGAATATTACCGATCATCACTTGAGAATAGCGAGTGGCAATCAGATAAAAATAGGTGATGGCAATGCCACCAAAAAAATGTGTTGGTATATCTAGCCAAGGATAAATCAGGTAGGCGTTAAAACCTTTTGCAGCAATAATGTAAAAGGCAAAAACACATAAGGGTGCCCACGCTGCATGACGTAGCGATTTGGCTAAGCAGTTTTTCATTGAGCGCAAATTCCAAATGATTTAGAAGCTCCCTTAGACGGGACTGCAATAAAGATGGACTTGCTAGACTCAATTTGTCTTACAAGCCTCATCATCATTGCACTTATTGTTATCGTATTACTTAAGTTTCTCTGTTTGAAGAGATCAGTTCGGAGCTGGCGTTGACGATTTACCCAACTGATACCAGTCAACTTTACGAGTAATCACCATGGTTGCTGACAGTACGCTGAACAGTAAAATACTTCCCATAATTAGCGCATTATTTTCTGACTGCAGTAGGCCAAATAAGACGCCATACAGTAAGGTCAAGCCGCTGCCAAATCCCATGCCGCGCTTCCAGCTACGTAATACATGGCTCAGATAAAAGCCAATCAGTAAGATGCAAGCACCGCTCGCCAGCAAATAAGAATGTACAAAACTAATATGCTCCGACAGGCTCACCAACAATAAAAAGAACACCGTGAGTGCCAGACCGACCAAGGTGTATTGCACCGGATGAATTGGTAATTGCTTGAGCATTTCAAACAAGAAGAAAGCTGCAAACGTCAGCGCCACAAACAGCATGCCGTATTTGATCGCTCTGTCTGCCTGAGAATACACATTAACTGGCTCAATAAAAGCGACGCTAAAGTTATCTAAAATGGTCGCAGGGCTTGTATCGCCAGAGGCCGTATTTTGTCCGGTCGCCGTGCCTGTTTCCCGCATACTCATTTGTTGTTGTGCACTGCTGGATAGCGCAGAAATATTCCAGGTAGCAGAAAATCCGTTTTGATCTATCTTGCGATCTTTGGGAGAAGGTAAAAAGCGACCGCCAAATTGAGGATGTGGCCATTTAGACGCAATACTGATTTGATTATTCTTCGCAATCGGGACAAAGCTCATACGTTCAATACCGTCAATCGCCAGATCAAGACTAAATTTGATTGTCTCTGGTGTTTGTAGCTCCATCACATTGAGCGGCGCATGCAAACCAGTTTGTAGAGAACGGAGCTTGCTCTCTTGCTTAAATTCATAAGATGCTCCGCCCCAGTTTAACCTTGGGAAATTATGTAAGCCGCGTGTATCGCTCAAACCAAGTGAGATGTATGGTGTTCCCATTTTGATATGCGACGCAAGTTTATCTTTGGGTAGATTCTCCATTAAGGGCAATACAAAATCGCCAGAAATCGCGTGCTGTCCGCTGTAGATTAGAACTTTATGAATGCCACGATAATGACGATCTGTGTCGATCAGCCCTTTGATACTCAGAGTGTTGGGATAGATAAATACTTGATGAGCCAACGAATATTTACGTATCGCCGCTTTTTTAGTCGTCGCATCAATCTCTTCTTCCTCATATATTTCGCTATAAGGCAATGTCAGTACTGGCCCCAATAAGGTTTGTTCACCGACAGAATCGGCTGCAATACTTCTGACTGCTTCATCACGAAAGCGCATCCGTTCAGAAATGGTCGATTCAATCATCATGAGGGGTACGCCGATCAAGAGCATCAAAACACCGATGATGATGGCCTTGAAGAGTAAAGTTTTTTGCATAGAAGACTCCGGGTTGAGGGAGTTGCTACTGTAAAAAACTTGTGTGCGTTATTGATGCGTTTTGTGTGAAGTGAAAAATGAATTCTCTATATCTTTTCATTCAATTAGATAATTAATGCCTAAGTGCGGACTTTCGGTAATTAGCTAATGTGATATCTAAAGCGATGTATTGCTATTACAAAATTAATGCAAGTATTGATCTGGAAAACTCAAACAAGCACAAACCCCACCATCAGTACGATTGCTGACAGTCACGCTCCCGCCATGTAATAAGGCAACCTCGCGTACAAACGGTAAACCTAAGCCTGTACTCTTGGCTGCATCTGGTCTTTCCAATGAATAAAATCGCTCATAAATGCGTGCTATAGCGTAGTCAGGTATGCCTGCACCATGATCTTTTACTTGGATTTGTATCGTCTCTTTTTGTTGGCTGACATCAATAATGATAGTGCTACCAGAAGGAGAAAAAGCGATGGCGTTATCGAGCAAATTACCGATAGCCTGGCGCAATAGTAGGGCATCGCCCGTCACGGTGATCGCGGGCACATCTAATCGCAATTGCAGTAATTTTTCGGTAAGACGGGTGCTGGCATCCGCCTGCACTTGTGTTATCAGATCGGGTAAATCAATCTTGCTGACACTATCGAGTATCTGCTGTTTTTCAATTTTGATCAGGGCTAATAGTTTGTCGATCAGTTGCTTCTGACGTTGGTTTTGTTCGATGATATTGCGCAAAAAATGCTGTCGGTCTGCTTCTGGCATTGTTTCTGTTAGCAGTTCGGCCGAACCTTGTATTGCGGCAATCGGGCTTTTTAATTCGTGCGCCAGAGTGTGCATCAGTTGTTCTACATATTGTTTGCCTTCCAGCTTGTTACGCATGGATTCTAAGGCGCGGCCAAGGGCACCGATTTCGTTATTTCCTAGTTTTGGCAGGCTGACTTTTTCGTCGTTTTCTACGCTGCTGGCGTAGCGTTGTAATGTGCGTAAAGAATGGCTGAGCCAGAACGAGAATCCTATGCCGATCAGTAAAGAGCCTAGAATCAGCCAGCCACTGCGGCGCAAAATCTTACGTTGACTACGTTCGATAAATGGTGTGATGGTAGAGATGGGTTTAGCGACTGTGAGTGCTCCAATAATGCGTCCGCCGTCCAAAATAGGCGCCGCAACATGCATTACGTTGGAATTGTTATCTGCCGGATCAGCGAGCGTACTACGCGCACCGTATTTGCCCTGCAAAGTCAAGTACACATCGTTCCAGCGCGAATAGTCTTTGCCGACATCTTTATTGTCCGAATCGAACACGACGATGCCATGGATATCCGTAATATAAATACGATAATCCAGCGTTGCTTTCTGGACGCCGCTGATTTTGACATCGACACTACGATGTACATAGTTCTGTAATCTGCCGATTAAGGCAGCGTGCGGCAAATCGCCAGCTTTGACATCTTCGGCCACTAGCTGCGCCAGCAATTGTGCGGTATCGACTAAGGTATCTTCCAGTGTCGCACGGACACCGGGTTTGACTTCTTCTACAAACACATTTAGTACAAACCATGCCGCAAGACCGACGACTAAAAAGTAGCCGAATAGTATTCGTAATCCGATTTTCATATGCTTGAAAAGCTATAACCCATTCCACGATGGGTTTGTATCGGGTCATCTTCTGAGGCGATCAGACGCAGCTTGGCGCGCACCGACTTCACATGCGCATCGACCGTACGCTCTAAGGTATCGCTGGCGTCTGTCCAGACCATATCCATCAACTGCGCACGAGAAAATAATTGCCCCGGATGATCGATAAAGGTTTTTAACAGCAGGTATTCATAGCGAGTGAGAGCAAGACTTTGACCGAGATACATAATCCGCCCTTCTGCTGGTCGTACTTGAAAACGGTCGGTATGGGTCTGTGTGCCGCTCTCTCTTAGGATTTGTGTATGACCCGCTTCCAGACGGCGCAACACGGCACGGATGCGGGCTACCAGCTCTCTTGGTGAAAATGGTTTTGTGACGTAATCATCTGCGCCCATTTCTAGCCCGACTATGCGGTCAATTTCATCACTGCGCGCGGTTAAAAAAATCACCGGTATGTTGGACGACTGGTTTGAAAACTGGCGCAAGCGGCGGCAGACATCGAAGCCGCTCATATCGGGCAAGCCGATATCCAGCACGATCAAAGCGGGTGCGGGTGAATTTGGCGAGGATAATAAATCCAACGCACTTTGCCCCAAAGTGACGTGGTGTGGCGTAAAACCATCGGTGGCGAGCGCATAGGCTACATTGTCAGCAATCGCTTTTTCGTCTTCAACAATGAGGATGGATCTGGACATAAGCCTTCAATATAAATAAGTACGATGATGTAGCTGACTTGACGCGTTGCCCTCCAAAAATAGGCTTGCTGCGGGACAAGCTGATGCTAAGTTCAGCCCAAGTTTATGCTAGGTCTTTGGGTACGTTGGGCATAAACACTTTGCTTTGCAAAATGCTATACGCCATCCACAGCATGATTGCGCCGTACACAATCCGTGGCGCCCAATCGGCGGCCTGTTGCTGGAAATGTGACAAAGACGCCGTCTCCATCGCGGCGTGGCGTAACAGCATTTCTGGCAAAGTACCGCTGGCTTCGCCAGTCTGGGCCAGACTAATCACTTGCGGATTGCCGATATAAATACAATTTTCCAGCGCATAGGCGAGGGTAGCGCCTTGCTGCATGCTGGCAAGAATCCTGGCAAAGTCTGCCCGTATCATTTGATTGCTGATGGTCTTAAAGGCTTTAGGCAATGCCTCAAACATCGGCAGACCTGCTTCTAGCATCAAGCCTAGGCTTTCAAAAAAATCTCTGGCATTGCGTCGCACATGCATCGCGCCAAATAAGGGGATTTTGGTCAGCATTTTTTCTATACCTTCACGTAGCGGCGATGCTGATGCGGTTTCCAGCCAGTGGTGGAATTTTTTAAAACACACAGCGCCTATGCCGATTGCCAAAAATGGTCGCACTACGCTCCAGATGTAGCCACTCGCTGTCAGCGTACCTGCCACTAAGGCGGGTAGGGGTTGTACCAATAACGATAAACCCAAAATCATCAGCGGCAGTTTTAAGCGTGATTTAACCGCTTTGCTAAGACGATCTTTTTCGGTGTAAGTATCGGCCAGCCGCCGGTACATTGTTGCCGGGCTGCCCGCGCTCGTAGCGGCGCGGAGCAAATGCACCTCCAGATCGCTGAATAAGCCTGACTGTTGTCCGGCTGCCGGAATGTCTTTGCCGCGCGCCAGCAGTTTGCGCATCGCGACGACCCGGCTTTGTGCCGGTGCCGGCAATTCCAGCAAGCTATACGCTTTATCGGCAGGCAGACCGGCTTTTTCCATCGCGGCTAAGTGCGTGTGCAAATTGGCGCGGAGGGCAAAGCTGAGCGGTTTAAGTTGTGGACTGGGCATAGCCGCATTTTAGTGGAAAGACGCTGAATAAGATGGGATTGTTGTGTCGGATTTGAGGATTGCCAGATGCCGCTAGCAAAGCTACGCACTTTTTCGCATTATTATTTGGCAAGCCTGGCTTGCAAATTAAATATACTCCTATTGGGTATATTTAATTGTCCATGTAAAACTTGGACAATAGGCCATATTTTACAAAAATGGTGGGGAGTATATTAAAAATACTGGGATTTTTATGTAATCACAAACATCATGGATGATTCTTTTACGCGTTTAAATGTCTTGGGGTAATTCTCTTTTCCTGGCATTTATGCATACAAACTCTCTTTAAAGCATCATTTTCTTGCACTTTTAAAATACTTAATATACATTGAGTGCATCAATAATTGAATTTAACGATAGTTAATCTCCAAAATGAAAACATCTAAGTCCCAGCAAGAGCAAACCCGTCGCCATGTCATACGGACTGCGGTCGATATGATTACCGAGCATGGCTACGAGGCGACGACCATGAAGCAGATCGCGCGCGCGGCTGGGATTGGTGATGCGACGATTTATAAATATTTTCCAAGCAAAGAGAAACTGCTGCTGGCGTATTACGAGTTATGCATAGAAATAGTCTTGGAACTGACGCTAGAAACGCCCGGCCTAGAGCAGTTTGGTCTGCAAGAACGTTTGCAGAGATTGGTCGATGCCTTGCTGGAGTTGTTGCTGGCAGACCGAGAGTTTGTTGAAATCACGCGCACCATCGTTGGCAAATCGCCGCTATTGATGATGCGCGACAACATGCCCGGGCAGCAGGCATTGCGAGAACAAGTGGTCAAGTTTATCGACGCGGCGGAGCAAAGCGGTGAGATTGCCGCCTGTGATTTTAAAAATTTATTGGGTGGTCTATTTGCCGATTATTTATTCGCGGTGATTGCCTATTGGCTGAAGGACGAATCCGAAGAATTTTCTGACACCACGCAGTTAGTCGATCTGACCTTGGCGGTGTTGGTGCTGGCCTTAAAGAGTGGTGTCGTCAATAAGCTGTCAGAACTGGCGGGATTTTTAATCCGCAATCAGTTATCACGCCTGATGCAAAACGGCTCAGGTTTGCTAGACATGTTGAAGCTGGCTAAACGTGGTCTTGGTGCGTGATGAATAACACACCACCAACCAGTAAGCTCAGTCGCAGCGCCATCAGTGGTTTAGCCTTAGCGCATGCCGGCCTCAACCATGTCGGGCATAGAGCACGCCAGCTGACCCGCGATGAACAACAGCAAGCAGCGGCAAAAGATCGGCATGAAGCCGAGTTAGGGCGGATTTTATTTAAAGCCTTAAATCAGTTGAAAGGTACTGCTTTAAAAATCTCGCAGTTGTTGAGTATGGAAGCCAACTTTTTGCCAGAAGGTATACGACGCGAACTGGCAAAAGGCTGTTACCAGGTGACGCCGCTCAACCGCGCTTTGGTGCATAAAGTGTTTACCCGCGAATTTGGGCAAGCGCCCGAACACCTGTTTGCGCACTTCGATCCGGTATCGTTTGCTGCTGCGAGTTTGGGACAAGTGCATCATGCCAGCTTGGCAGATGGTCAGGCGCTGGCGGTGAAGGTCCAATATCCGGGCATCGCTGCCTCAGTCAGCAGCGACATCCGCATGCTAAGTGGTCTGTTGCACACGATGGCATTTGGTTCTGATCTGGTCCCTCGTAAAGAACTGTTAGATAGCATCATGAGCGAGCTGGAAAAAAAGCTCGGCGAAGAACTTGATTATGAACACGAGGCGGCACAATTGCGCTGGTTTGGTGAGCATGTCCGTTTGCCCGGGATTGTGATCCCGGCTGTCGTGGCAAGCCACTCTAGCCAGCGGGTTTTGAGCATGCAAAAGCTGGACGGTCTGCATCTTGACCAGTGGCTGGCCACTAATCCTGGTCAGGCTCAGCGCGATCACTATGGTCAATTATTGTTCGACTGGTTCTGGCATAGCGTTTGTGATTTAGGTCGCTTGCATGCTGATCCCCATCCCGGTAATTTTTTGTTTATGGCAGATGGTCAGTTAGGCGTCATTGATTTTGGCTGTACCAAATCAATCTCAACCGGGTTTTGTACATCGATGGCTAAAGCATGGCGAGGGCTGCTGGACGCGGGTGCAGTTTCAGGTGCAGTTTCGGGTGTAGTTTCTAACTCATTTTCAGGCTCAAGCTTAGACACAAACACAAACACAAATACAAATCCAAACTCGGCAGCCTCTTTTGCTGCCGTACACCAGGCATATATCGAGCTGGGCTTAATCCGACCTGATTTGAGTTTGCATGATTGCGAAACACAGCTATTACCTGCTGCTGCAGCTTTGATTGACTGGCAACTAGAGCCTTTCACAGTGCAGCAGTTTGATTTCAAAAACAAAACACCATACCCCGCACCCCATACTGACCATGGCAAAACCTTGGTGAAATTAGCCTTAGGCTACCATGAAGATATGCCCTATTTTGATCGTGCTTACATGGGCATGATGCACATGCTGTACAAAATCGGAGCGGTGGTAGATACCAGCAATCCTTGGCTAAATGCTGACCCAGAAAGTCGATACTGTCGAAGCGCTTAGTCGCTCCTCATAAATCCTATATTGCCGCAATACGGATTATTTATTTCAGGTTTTCTCATACGGGAGTTCATCATGCAATATGCCTACCAGCAGGTTGTTGTCAGTCCCTTGCCCGAGCAATCGCGCATCACCCACCTGTACGATCAGCCGGATCTGGCAGACGCGTACTCGGTACGACTACCGCCAGATGCCAGCGACGATCCAGAAGTGCTGGCACGCTTTATCCTATCGCAACAAGCGCCATGGGCACATCAATTGATGCGCTTACGTGATGTATTGGTCGCTGGCTTTGGCATCAAAACTTCTCAGCAGCTTGTAGAGTCATCTGACAAAGATGTCAGGCGGATTTATATCTTCAAAATCTATGAAAATAGTAGCAATGAAATTGTGCTGGGAGAAAACGACAAGCACTTAGATTTTAGATTGTCTGTGATGTTGCAATCTCAGCCAAATCATCCCGAGCCAGTGCGCTATTTAACGATCTCAACTGTGGTTCATTGTCACAACCATCTGGGGCGAACTTATCTCAGATTGATTGCCCCTTTCCATCGCCTGATTGTCAAATCTTACTTGCGCCGTGCGGCAGGTTTTGGCTGGCCGCTGCAGAATTCTTAGTTAATTAATCGGCTCTACCAAATGCTGCCGGTTAGCAGGCGCCGGATAAGCCTCTGGCCAATATTCCACGATCCGGCTAATTTTCCCGTTTGTCACGGTGAAGAACGAAACGGCTCGCATACATTGCACGCCATCCGTAATACTGACGTCTGATACGGCCTCCGATACGCTACCAATCAGACGGTTGATGGTGAATGTCCAGAGCCCGTTGGCTGGGTATTCGACATTCATCAAAGCGAAGTTATTTCCTCCGCGAATGCGTTCATTGGATTGTGGCCACTCCAGCAAAAAATCATCGGACAGGATTGCTGTCACAGAGTGAAAATTATTAGTCGCCATCAGTTGCCAGAACTGTTTGACAATGTTTATAGCAGAAGTATTGGTGCCGTTCATGAGCTAATCAAGGCAAAGGAAAAATCAAACAAGTCGTCGTTGCATGTGCATACACCTTGCCTAAAGAATCTACGATACGGCCTTCGGCAGTACCGACTTGTCGTCCGACCTGGATGACCTTACCCTCAGCGCGTACCGGTCCGGTTTTATCGGTCAGTGCGCGGATCAGATTGACTTTGATTTCTAGCGTGGTATAGCCTATCCCTTTGGGTAGCATCGATTGCACTGCGCAGCCAACGGCAGAATCAAGCAGGGTACAGAAGTAGCCGCCATGCACACTGCCCAGCGGATTGTAATGCTGACGGCCAGGCGTGCCCTGGAACACGATACGTCCTGCTTCGCCTTCGACCGGAAAAAAATCCATAGTCTCGCCGATATGTGGTCGTGGCAACTCGCCGTTGAGGATGCCTTGCAAAAACTCTAATCCGCTGAATTGCTTCATCTGCTCCAGCGGCACAACTCCGGTTGTCTGCAGTCTGGCGCGGACTTCAACTTCTTTTTCCAGCCATTGTTGTAAGACCGGGTTAATGACATCGCTCATTTTGCTTCCTTAGGAAATAACACCATTTGTGTACAACGGAACAGTGCGATGGTTTTGCCCTGATGGCTGACAGTCGCGTCCCAGACTTGGGTCGTGCGCCCGACATGGACGGCGGTGGCGACGACTTCCACAATACCATCGCGTGCCGTGCCGAGGTGGTTGGATTTAAGTTCTATCGTGGTAAAGCTACTGGCACCGGCTGGCAAGTTATTGATGCAGCCGTAGCCGCAAGCGGTGTCTGCCAGGGTGACTACGCTGCCCGCATGTAAAAACCCGTTGGGTGCCATCAGCGACGGAATGACAGTCAATTCAGCACGTACGGTTTTACCTTCTAATGCTGTGATGCGGATACCTAAATGCCCTGGCAAAAATTGACTGCCAAATTGGTTCAGACTGTCCGCGGTTAAGCTGCTAGCTGATGTACGTGGTGTGGCTGATGTTGTGCTTGGTATGCTATTCATATCGATGCAGTAATAAGATCAAGGTTAGGTAACGCAATGAGCAGATGCAATTAAGCAAACGTGAGTCTCCAAGCCGGCAATGAGGATTGAACTCGGATTGAACGCGGATTAAATCCGAATTAAATCCAGATTGAAGGCGCTTAACTTTGTTATTTCGACTTTGTTATTTTGGCTTTACTATTATAAAGGCGTCCACTGTGACTGGTTTAGTTGAGATTTAAGCGTTAGAAAATGAGCAAATTTGTGGTGCTTACCACACCTCAAAGTATCAAAGTGCAATGCAGCAATTTTTGACGTAATATGATTAACAGATATCGACGTTGTGGCAACCGACAAAAATCTCTTAATGAAAGAATAAGCTTAAGTGATTTGATTGCCATAGCTTGTTCGAAACTATTTATCTGATTCAAAATTTTCTTCATGTAAAACTCTGTTACGGTAGTTCTGTGCTATTGCTATCTGTCGTTATGGGCGATCTCTTTTTTAGGCTGTCTGCTAACAGGTCTGCTCATAGATTACTGTCTCGAATTTGCTTCAAAAGCATCGCACCGTCTGCGATGACGTCACATTCTTATCATGGGGAATCACGATGAATCTACGCAACCTGCGCATAGGAACCCGTCTCAGTATCGGCTTTGGTGTGATCTTGGCGATGCTGATTTTGTTGTTGATTACCGACAGTATTTTTAGTGCCAGCAATCGACATCAGATGATCGCCGGAGTCGAATATTCCAATAATAAAACCGCTTTAGCCGCCGCCATGAAAAGTGGTTTGTTAGAAGGCGGCCTGGCCCTGCGCAACATTGGTCTGCAAACCGACATCGCCGAAATCGATAAACAAAAAGCCATCGTCAAAGTCCAGCGTGCCCGCTTTATCGAAGCGCGCGACAAATTGGTGGCGGTTGGTTTAAGCGATAGCGAAAAAAAGATCATCGAAAGTATTAATCAGCTTGATCAACAAACGGATGAGCCTTACAAAGAGGCTTACAAGATGATTCTCAACTTCAATAGTGAAGAAGCGGTCAAAGTCATCGCCAGCAAAATCGATCCCTTGCAACAACAAGCGCTGGTAGAAATCAATAAACTGGTTGATCTGCAAAATAAAGTGGCGCAAGAACTCTCTGGCGAAACCGAGAGCAAAGGCAAGCGTCTGTCCACCCTGCTGTTTGGTATTGGCGGCGTGATGTTATTGATTGGCGCCGCGTTTTCTATCGTCCTCAGACGCAGCATCACGATACCGCTACAAGACGCACTGGTGATCGCTAAACGAGTTGCGGCTGGTGAACTCTCGTACCATCAAGAGACTTCCGGCTCAGATGAAATCAGTGAATTACTCAATGCCTTAAAAGAGATGAACGACAGCTTGCACCGCATCGTCAGCGAAGTCCGTACCGGCACCGATGCGATCGCCATTGCTTCGGCAGAAATCTCTAGCGGTAACGCTGATTTGTCTTCACGTACCGAAACTCAGGCAGGCGCATTGGAAGAAACCGCCAGCTCGATGGAAGAAATCACTGCCACCGTCAGACACAATGCCGACAATGCGCGACAAGCAAATACGCTGGTCGTGTCTGCCTCTAATTTTGCGGTCAAGGGCGGTAAAGAAGTTGGTCAGGTGGTCGACACCATGACCTCGATTAAAGAAAGCTCACGCAAGATTGTGGACATCATCGGCGTCATCGACGGTATCGCTTTCCAGACCAATATTTTAGCGTTGAATGCCGCAGTTGAAGCCGCCCGCGCCGGTGAACAAGGACGTGGTTTTGCAGTGGTCGCATCCGAAGTACGCAACCTGGCGCAGCGCAGCGCCGGTGCGGCAAAAGAGATCAAAACGCTGATCGGTGATTCGGTAGAAAAAGTCAATGCCGGTGGTAAGCTGGTCGATGCTGCGGGCAAGACCATGGACGACATCGTCAAATCGGTCAAACAGGTCGCCGACATCATGGCGGAAATCACTGCCGCCGGGCAGGAGCAAAGCTCCGGGATTGAAGAAGTCAACCGCGCCATCACACAGATGGACGAGATGACACAGCAAAATGCCGCCTTGGTAGAACAAGCCGCTGCTGCTGCCGAAAGCATGGAAGATCAAGCCGCAACGCTGGCAAAAACTGTCTCCGCCTTCAAGCTGGAACAAGGGATTATGCCGCAACGAAAAACACCAGTCTCGGCATCGCCAGCGGCCTCACGCGATGCAGAGCATTCCATAATGAATAACGTCACTAGCAAGTTTATTAAGGTATTAAAATTGAATGACGAGCGCTAAAATTTAGCGCAATCTGGTACATTTTTCAGGTATTTTGCGTAGCTTTATTTTGTTATCAATATGCGGCATATTTTATACTCCCAATGAGTATATATTTATTGTCCATATAATCATTGGACAATAAAGGATTTATGAAAAAAATAAAGGGGAGTATATTAAGCTTCCCAGTGACTTGATTCCGATAAAATTAGACATGACTTAAAAAATCAGCGCAAGTCAGTGCAAGTCAGCACAAGTCATCGTGAGCCAGCACAAGTAAATTCCATCAGCGAATTAAATGCAAAGGTAGATTGCATGAAAAAATCCGAGGCACTTAGCATCATTGCCGCACAAGCGAGCCAAGGCGAACTGGTATTCCCAACCAACGTCAATGCGTCACTGAAAATACAGCAATTACTAGATCAGCCAGACTGTGATCTGGAGGTCGCCGCAAAATTAATCGTGACAGAGCCGCTGTTATCGGCGCGGGTAGTCGCCATTGCCAATTCAGTCGCGTATTCACGATTTGGCGGCGGCGTGTCCAGCGTGCGCATGGCTGTCACCATACTAGGCTTTGATACTCTGCGCTCGGTCATTGCCTCCGTGCTGGTGCGCCAACTCGGTTCTGAAATCAATCATCCTTTACTACGCCAGCACGCCTTACAGTTGTGGGAGCATTCCGCTCATGTCGCCGCACTGGCGCATTTGCTCGCAAGCCGGGTCAGCCATACCGATCCCGAGACGGCGATGTTTGCCGGCATTGTGCATGAGGTCAGTGGTTTTTATTTGTTGTCGCGTGCAGAAGAGTTCCCGGCGCTGATGGATGGTTATGGACATCCATCGGGCGAAGACGATTCCATTGATCTGGAAGCGAATAATGATGTAGCTTTTGCCGAACTAGATGAAGCGCCAGAAGTGATCATCGGTCGCGCCGTCCTGAAGAAATTAATGGTCCCCAAACGCATTGTTGCCGCTGTAGAAGCGGTCTGGACTGGCATCCGCGTCATGCCGCCAGAGACCTTGGGTGATACTTTATTGCTCGCCAATGACTTGGCAGCCACGCCATCGCCCTTAGACGCACGATCCACCGCAACCATAAGGCAAGACGCATCAGAAATTGACTTTGCAGTCGGGGCAGACACCGTACGTCAGATCATGGAAGAATCTGATAACGACGTTAAGGCGCTGACAGCATCACTCCTGACTTAGCCAGCATCTCTTTGTCTTTGAGCACTGGCTCAGTCTGGTGCGATTTGGTTTGCTCCCCGCTCACTCTGCTAATTCTTCCAAACATTGCCGTCAAAAGCAGAATTCTAAAAAGTTCGGCATAATGCAGCCACGCTATTTTGCGCATCTTCGGAGATAAAAACGTGACTACTGCCCGTATTTTGCGCGCCAGTACTTTGGCGCTGATGACTGCTACAGCCGCATTCACTTTAGTAGCAACAAGCACTGCCAACGCAGCTGCCCCTATGGTTAAAACTTCTGCTCCTGGTTACTACCGCGTTATGCTAGGTGATTTTGAAGTGACTGCCTTATCAGATGGCACCGTTGCCTTGCCAGTGGATAAATTATTGACTAATACCACCGCTGACAAAACCAACAAAGCGCTGGCCAAAGTACATCAGCATAGCCCGCTGGACACCTCGGTCAACGGCTACCTGATCAACACTGGCAGCAAATTAATTTTGATCGACACCGGCGCGGCTGGTCTGTTTGGCCCAACCCTGGGCAAGCTGGCAAATAACCTGAAAGCATCCGGTTATCTGCCTGAACAAGTCGATGAAATCTACATCACACACATGCATCCAGATCACGTCGGCGGCTTAATGAACGGTGATAAACTTGCCTTCCCTAACGCAGTTGTCCGTGCAGACAAACATGATGCTGACTTTTGGTTAAGCCAGGCCAATCTGGACAAAGCACCGGCTGACTCCAAAGGCTTTTTCCAAGGTGCGATGGCATCCCTAAACCCTTATATCAAAGCCGACAAGTTCAAATCATTTGACGGCAATACCGATCTGGCACCTGGCATCAAAGCCATTGCCAGCTATGGACATACCGCAGGCCACACTACTTATCTGGTAGAAAGCAAAGGACAAAAACTAATGTTGTGGGGCGATCTGATGCACGTAGCAGCAGTCCAGTTTGACAGCCCGGCAGTGACGATAGGTTTTGATTCTGACAGCAAATCCGCCGCCGCAGAACGCAAAAAGGCCTATGCCGATGCAGCAAAACAAGGCTACATGGTCGCTGCGGCACACTTATCTTTCCCGGGTATGGGCTATGTCCGTACTGAAGGCAAAGCCTACGCATGGGTGCCGTTGAACTACGCGCCAGCCAACTAAGCTTGACTTTGAGCTAGTCACTAGCTAGAGGAGAGAAGTAAGCTTTGAAGGAACCCGTCGGGTTCCTTTTTTTTCGTCTGGATTTTCTTTCTGATACCTTGGTCGATCATCACTTCTGTCTATAAACCCAGATTTTCCATTAGAGCGCTACCACTTCGCAGAAACTCAGACGGTATGCGCTCTTCAGAGGGATAGCACCACCGCGATTTAAGTGCGAGCGCTACAGCAACAATTGCACCTTTGGCGAACTTGTCGCTGTTCCAATGGAAAATCCGGGTTTAACGCAACTAGCGCACATACAAGCTGCATGCCGCTTCTATCGTCCATTCATTAAGCGGTCACATTGGGTTTTTATACTCGACCTTCAGCCTGGCACATAAGACTCAAAAGAAGTCGGGCTGATCATTTTTGGTGTCATTTATAGCGATAGCTAACCATAGCCACCTAGTCAGATAGTCAAATAACCTTGGAAATAAAATCATGTCAGATCAACTTCAAACCGGTCGTCGTAAAGCGCTTAAATTTATTCTCGGCGCGCCTTTATTACCTTTAGGCGCAATGTCCTCCGCATCTTTACTCGCTGGCTGTGGCGGCTCCGAAGCGACCGCTGTAGCCTCACCAGCAACACCTGCGGTAAGTTATGTCTCTGCGACATTTAACGCTATGTCAGCCCCCACTTTATCTAACCCGGCGGCTATGGCAGCAACCACTGTCAGCTCTAGTTTAAGCGTGACCTTGAGTGACAACAGCGTACAAAATTACAAGCTCGCTTATCAATCGTTTTTTATCACTGGCGACTCGGTGCCTGATGGCAAAGGTGGGACGATTTTAGCTGGTGGTTACTACGATATTAATAACAAGCCGATTACCGATAAATCCGTCGCAGGCAAAGAGCGCCAATTCTTCTCAGACTCGCCGGACGGAACGTCGCTGTTGTCAGTTGCCAATCCAACCGTCACCGGTATTAAAGGTAAAGCGGTGTTTGCGGTTGTTCAGTTTGAATACACCACGCGTGATCAGGCTGGCGTCAGCGCCTATGGTTTATTGCCTTCCCCGATTGCAGTCTTAACGCTAGATCAAGATCAGGCAACCGGTAAGTTGAGTCTGGTCAAATACCATAATGTTGACACCTCTAAAGTCAATGGATTGTGGATTACCTGTGGCGCGAGTTTGTCACCATGGGGAACACATTTATCCAGCGAAGAATACGAACCAGACGCGCAGTTCTCTTCGACCGATAACCAGCTAAAAGCGTATAGCAAAAATCTGTATGGCGATGAAACCAAAGCCAATCCATATAACTACGGCCACTTGCCAGAAGTCACCGTCAATCCTGATGGCACTGGCACGATCAAAAAGCATTACTGCATGGGACGTATCTCGCACGAATTAGTGCAAGTCATGCCAGACAATCGTACTGTTTTAATGGGCGATGATGCGACGAATAGCGGCCTCTTCATGTTTGTCGCTGACAATGAAAAAGACTTATCCTCGGGCACTTTGTATGTTGCCAAAGTGGGCGCTGATTTTTCTATCGATCCAGCCGCTGCCGGTGCAAAATTAAGCTGGATCAAACTCGGCAGCGCCACCAGTGCAGAGATTGAAGCGATGGCAAATACACTCAAGCCATCCGACATCATGAGCGTATCTAAAACAGACCCTGCCGATACCAGTTTTACGAAGATTTTTACTGGCGGTAAAGCCAACTGGGTAAAAGTAAAACCGGGCATGGAAAAAGCAGCCGCCTTCTTAGAAACTCATCGCTACGCCTACCTTGCAGGTGGCAGCATGGGCTTCACAAAAATGGAAGGTACGACCGTCAATATTAAAGACAAAGTAGCATACTCCGCCTTACAAAACATGGTGGATTCTATGGTGAAAAACAGCGCAAACGGCTGGAACGCACAAAGCGGGATCTCCATAGATAAAGCAGTATTTGCAGGCGGCATCATGGCGCACAGTATGACCGGCGGCCAGTCCGATACTAGTGGTATCGCAATCAAGAGTGAATGGGTGCCATACCAAACCAAGGCCTTGCTGGTCGGCGAAGATATCCCGGCTGACGCCTTGGGCAATCTGGCCAATCCAGACAAAGTCGGTAATCCCGATAATCTGAAATTCTCTGAAAAAATGCGCACGCTATTTATCGGAGAAGACAGTGGCTACCATGTGAATAATTTCTTGTGGGCCTATAACGTAGACACTAAAGTGTTATCCCGGATTATGTCTATGCCAGCAGGCGCAGAAGCCACGGGTCTGCATGTTGTAGATGACCTCAACGGATGGACCTACATCATGAGCAACTTCCAGCACGCAGGCGATTGGAGCAATTCTTTGCACGCCAAAGTACAAGCGACATTAGACCCGTTGGTACGCGCAAATTACAAAGATCGTTTTGGCGCAGCAGTAGGGTATCTGACTGCCGATGCGACTAGCGTCAAGTTAAGCAAGGCATAAGCGTTACAGTGACTGGCTTGCGCATTTATGACATTTAGCGCATTTATTTGGCTTTTAAAAGCCAGTTTTTTAAAAGAGATTTTTTAAATTGTTAAAAAGAATGTCCAATCATAATGCGGCTTCCAGGGTATTTTTGGCCTGGAAGCCGCAGAATGATTGGACTATCGTATTGAGGATTTTTATAAACCTTCTCGAACTATATTTTTACATTAATAATGCGGTGGGCGTTCATCAACAATGCGTTGTTCACTGGCGTTAGCCGCCATTTCTTTGATGCGTCCTACCAACGCATTGCAAAAGCCTTCCAGTTCTGAAATCTTTTTTTGCTGCTGATACACCAGTTGATTCAGCGTATCGACCACATCTTCCTGACGCGATATTTTGATTTCTAAGTCTTCCAGACGGTTTTCTATTGCTTGCATGTCCATGGTGTTTCCTGGGGGTGTTTCAAAATTGCGAGTATATAGATAAAAGCAGACTGCTCTGAATTTCCCATACCAGCGCTCCGATTAAAGGGACTGGTATGGTCTTTACAGATAAAGATCCGTAGCTCGCTGGTTTAGTGGTATTGACGCTCATGCTCGGGACTAAAAATCTGTTGACCGTCGTACCCAATCGCCGCATTCTCTGTCGATACTTTCTAGTTTGTCTCTCACTCAATGTTATTAAACGCCATGATGCTATTTCGATTCTCTGCTCTAGTACTTAGCGCATTCTTTAGCCTATTCTTTAGTCAGAATCTCGCTTTTGCGTCCTCCGGCAAACATGTGGTGATTGGTTATTATTTCCTGGAAAATAAGGAGATCAACCATTACCCTGAGGCGGCGGGATTCCCGGTGTCGCGCATCACAGCACAAAAAGCGGCGATGCTGACGCATATTAATTTCTCTTTCATGAATATTAATCCGGCAGGCGAATGTGATCTGGGGGAGGGTATAGACCGAGATAAAGCGGCTCAGGTATTTGCTGACCTGATGGCATTAAAGCGTCGCAATCACAATTTGCGCGTCTTGTTTTCTTTAGGCGGGTGGGCGTATAGCAATGACAGCAGTCCGACCGTCGGGCGCTATCGTGATGCAGCTGCCAATGCGGAACATCGGCAACAACTAGCCCGTTCTTGTATCGCCTTGATGAAGCGCTATGACTTTGATGGTATTGATATTGACTGGGAATATCCGCGACAGCAAGACGCTGAAAATTTCGTCGCCTTACTCGCAGAAATCCGTCGTCAACTAACAATAGAGAATAAAACCCGTGGGCAAAAAAAAGCGCAACTCACTATTGCCGGTGCTGGCGATGCAGGTAATTTGACGCGCTACTACGTGCAACTACCGGCCATTGTGGCGCAGCTCGATTACATCAATTTAATGACCTATGATTTAAATGGCGTCTGGCAAAAACAGACCAATCATAATGCGCATTTGTTTGGTGATACCAGTGAGCCGATGATGGCCAATCCACTACGTGAACAGAAATTTACACCGGATTTATCGCCTGCAAAACTGAAGGAGAGATTTCCGTCACCACTTGCCAATACCGTAGATGCTGCGGTTCAGTTGTATCTGCAAGCAGGCATCCCGGCGAATAAAATAGTGTTGGGTGTACCTTTTTATGGGCGTGCATTTTTTAATGTGGAGCCAAAAAATCACGGCTTGTATCAAGCCTTTGTGACGGAGTCGGCAGAAATATATCAGGGTGATCCTGCTCTGCTGACCGGTTGCGATACCTGCACCCAGCGCAAAGAACCACGCATGGCAAGTTATGCGGAGATTCAAACCATGCTTGCCGGGCATTTTGGCTATATGCGCTACTTCAGTGACCAGACTAAGGTGCCTTGGTTATGGCAACCAGAACAGCATATTTTTGTCAGCTATGACGACGAGCAATCCTTGTCCTACAAAACTGCCTACATCAAGCAGCAAGGTTTGGCAGGTGCGATGTTCTGGCATCTGGCACAAGATGATGAAAAGGCGAGTTTGTTGAGGACACTAGACCGCAGTCTGAATCACGATCAGGCATGTAAGGCGGCTAAGCTGGATTTGATGGGCGGCGTGCATTATCCGGTTCAGGCGCGCCGTTCCAAGCTTAGCAAAGCTAGCAAAGTTGGCTGCTGACAAACTAGCCAACAGAGTAAGTTCAATCGCCAATCAAGCTATTCTGCCCCACGCAAATGCGCTTGCACCACGGGTGATAAAGACGCCATAAATTTTTCGACTGCAGTGGTGTAGTCGCCATCTAAACCTAGCTGGAAATTAATCTCGCCGTGACTTTTTGCTTGCGGTAATAAACTCGCCCGCATCCCCATGCCATTGGCTTTTTGCACAAAGCTGCTGGCTTGATCGCAAGGGTGGTCAGGTCGCTTGCTGGAGCACACGGCCAAAAACGGTGCGCCTGGTACTTCTAATTTATGCAATGGTGAACTGGCGCGCCAGTAGCCGGGATCTTTGCCGAAGGCTTTATCGTAAAAGCCATAGTGTTTGGTGGACATGATGGCACTCAGATCATAGGCCGCACTGTCTAAGGCAACGGTTCCCAGCCAGGGGCGCACGCCAAACTGCAATGTCACGTCGGGCGAGGCCGCAAGCAAAGCGACTAAATGCGCGCCGGCAGAATGTCCCATGACGATAAACTGGCTGGGATCGCCGCCCCATTCTTTGGCTTTGGATTGCGCAACTGCCAGCGCCAAGGCAACGTCTTCCGCCTGCTCACGCGCTTGCAAGGTTGGAAGCATGCGGTAATCGGTGGAGATAAAAATAAAACCTTTAGGCAGCCAGCGCGCCGCTTTGTTTTCGACCACGCGCCCCATCGCCTTGCCACCATTAGCCCAGGCACCGCCGTGTACCATAAAGATCACGGGCATGGCTTTGTTGTCGTGGCTGCTGGGATTGCTGGCGTTGTCTGGCGTGGTTGCGGGGATATAGACATCAAACTTTTGCTTGGCGTCGCTGCCGTAGGCGACATCTTTGATGATGCGGGTGCCTTTGGGTAAACCATTCTGGCTAAGCGCGCTGCTATCGTCCTGCTCCATCTCAGACTGCTGCGTGCGCCGCTCGATCAATTTATCCCGCAGCGTACCTGCCGAGCTAGTTTGGCACAGCAGGCTAGCAATGCTGCCCACCATGACGACGAGCAGCCATTGAGCCACAGTGCGGGTTCTGAATAAAGCGTTCATACGATGTCCTTTCAAAAAACTACATTTTCTTGATGAATTGACGCTTTCTTACATTTTTACTTTGTCCGGTATCGGGTGCTGGCGGTAATAAGGCTACACTGTGTGTGACCATATTGTGCAGGTTTTCAAGACCAAGATTGCTAAGAATAACGATACAGGTAACGACACCGAAAGGGACATTGTGCAGAATCCTCTCACCAGCTTTCTGAAGCGGCTATTTGGCACGAATGAAAAGCCAACTCAAGCAGCAATCAAGCGACCCGCATCTCCTGAGCAAACAACCGCAACCGCGGCAATACCAAAAGCCACTACCCCTATTATCCTACCGGAAACCCGAGCAACAGCAGCAACGCCGCTTAGCACTGTTGCACCTGTTAAAGCTACTCCAGTGGATGTATCCGTGGCGAAAATCGAGCAAACATCGCAGCCAGCAGACGCGCCACCGTTGCCGCCCACTTTTACCGCCTGGCGACCGCAAATTCCGGTTGATGCTTTGTATTTTGACTGGTTGATGGGACATCCCGGCGAAGGCATCAGTATGGAAACCGAGCAAAAAGTGTTGCAAGCGCTTTATGCTTTGCTCGCCTCGGATTTGACCGACGCCGTGGTCGTGCCGCGGGTGCCGACCGTGATTCCACAACTGTTGGGTAGTTTGCGCAATAAAACCGTATCGGCAGGTGAGTTGTCGCGTCACATCGTTAAAGACGTAGTGCTGGTCGGCGAGGTAATTAATGCAGTCAACAGCGCGCTGTATAACCCAGCCGACCGGATTAACAGTCTGGAGAAAGCCGTGATGATCTTGGGTGAAGACGGTTTGCGCCTGTTGATTGCCAAAGTCGCGTTCCGTCCGATTATTAATCTGAACGCAGGCAATTACACACGTCGCGCTGCGCCGCATATCTGGACACAATCAGAGAAATGCGCGGTCGCTTGTCAACAGTTGGCCAGCAGTATTGATAGCGCGATTGACCCGTTTCAGGCTTTCCTCACGGGCTTGATGAAAAACGTGGGTTTGATTATCGCGTTCCGTCTGATTGACCAGATTGCGGATCAGACCAAGTTTAAATATTCCACCAGTTTTTATCATGCGTTTAGTTCAGTCGCCGTCACCTTGTCTTACCGGATTGCACAACGCTGGGAGTTTCCGCAAGCGGTTATCCAGGCCTTGCAGCAACAAGCCAGTGGTAGCAAAGCGCCGGTCTGGACGCCACTTGGGCACTTGCTGCATACCGCTGATCTGCTCGCCAAAATGCGGGTTATGGTCAACCATGCGCAACTACGGTCGAACGACGAAAAAATGCTGCTGGGCTTAACGCCACAAGCAGCAAGTTGTTTTGAAAATCTGAATTATGTGCAGTTATATGACGCAGCGGTGGCGACTAATCCCGCCTGAGCGGGATTAAACTTGGTGGACATTCTCATGTCCAAGTCAAAGGCATCTACGATGTGGAATTAAATGCTTTTGATTTGGATACGAAGCATAGAAATAAGGGGAGTATTTTTAATCGTCCAATTAAAACTTGGACAAAAAGCGTAATTTAGCTTGTACTCCTTACCAGTATCTATCATAAATCAACCATTGTTCTGAGCTAAACGAACTGCTTTGATCGCAACGCCATGTTGCAAGGCTTGGTCTTCTTGCGCCATGATCAATTTTTGTTCTGGGCTTAAACGTTTTGCGCTGATGACGACAGTCTGGATGTCATTAGCTTGTGTATCGAAGGCCAGTTTTTCATCCGCGCTCATGCGTTTTGCGACGATAGTGACGGTTTGTATTTGGGCTTGGGCAACTTGTGTATTCACGTTAGCGTTGCTGGAAACGGGTTGGAACGCAGCACCGACTGCGAACACGCCAGCGATCAATGCAGCACTGAAAATTACTGGTGTTTTGAATGATGTTTTCATTTGATTTTCCTCTTTTTGCTAGTTAAGTTTTGGTTCAGTTCGTTTCAACTTGCAAGTCGTTTTGCTTTGTTGATGTATGCACTGTAGGCCATGCATTTGTCGACTGCGAGCGGGATGCGATGAAACGCAAAAACGCGAGGATGAACGTCATTAAACTAGCGCCAAAGTGTTTTGGTTTCGATGTCTTGATGCTCACTTTTAGTAACTGTAAGGTGCTGCTGATAGCTTGATGGGCAGAGTAATTCCGCTCGTTTTAACTTCGCCCTACTTGTGTTTTAGCGCTGTTCCAATAGAGCTTGTTGCGTGGCGTCGTACAATACGGCTCTATCGTTGTTTTATTTTCGCTGTTTTTGCCGTCTATACACCCCATGACCATTCTGCTTTCTACCCTCAATGCCCGTTATGCCCACGCTTCTCTGGGTTTGCGCTACCTGCTCGCCAACATGGGGCCGCTGCAAGCACAAACTCAGTTGCAAGAATTTGTGACGGGGGCAAAAACGACCGAGATCGTAGAAAAATTGCTGTCGCACAAGATTGCCGGAGAAAAACTGATCGTCGGGTTTGGCGTGTACATCTGGAATATTGAAGAAATCACGAAAGTCGTCGCCTTATTAAAACGGGTCGCGCCAGAAGTGATCGTGATCCTGGGTGGACCAGAAGTATCGTATGAAACTGCCGAACAAGAAATCGTCAAATTATCGGATTACGTCATCACCGGTTGGGGCGATGTTACCTTCCCTGGTCTGTGTCGCCAAGTCTTGCAAGGCCCTAAGCCGCTGATGAAAATCCATGCCGGTGTGCAAGCAGCGATGGCTGACATCAGCTTGCCCTACGATTTGTACAGCGATGAAGACATCAAACATCGCACCTTATATGTCGAAGCCTCACGCGGTTGTCCGTTTAAGTGTGAGTTTTGTTTGTCTGCTTTAGATAAAACGGCATGGCCGTTTGAGATAGACCGGTTTTTAGCCGAGATGGAAAGTCTGCATGCGCGCGGCGCACGGCTATTTAAATTTGTTGACCGTACTTTCAACCTCAACATTAAGACCAGCCTGAAGATCATGCAATTCTTTCTGGATAAGTTGGAGGCCAATCCTGATGATCCCGTATTTGCCCATTTTGAAGTAGTGCCAGATCATTTGCCTGACGCGCTGAAAGAGGGCATTAAAAAATTCCCGCCAGGCACTTTGCAGTTTGAACTCGGGATTCAAAGTTTTAACCCCGAAGTACAAGCACGTATCAGCCGCAAACAAGACAATCAGAAAGCCGCCGACAATATTCGCTGGTTATGTGAGAACTCACATGCTCATTTGCACGTTGATCTGATCGCTGGATTGCCGGGCGAAACGGTAGAGAGCTTTGCTGCAGGTTTTAATAAGTTGTACGCATTGCAGCCGCATGAAATTCAGTTTGGCATCTTAAAGCGTCTGCGCGGTACGCCGATTATCCGGCATACCGAAGAGTGGAGCATGGTGTTTGATCCGTATCCGCCTTACACCATTCTTGCCAATAGTACGATCGATTTTTCTACCATGCAGCGCCTGGTGCGCTTTGCTCGTTACTGGGATCTGGTCGCCAACTCCGGGCGGTTTAGTCACACTCTACCGCACCTGCTGGCAGAGACGCCGTTTGAAAACTTTATGGCGCTATCAGATTGGCTGTATGCAAAAACCGATGCGACCCACAGGATTGCGCTGGAACGTTTAGCGGCCTTAGTCGGCGAGTGGTTGCGCACAGAACGTCAGATGGACGACGCTCTGGTCACAGAGATTTTGGGTAGTGATTACGCCGGGCAAGCTAATCGTAAAAACGTCAGCGATAAATCAGCGGCAAAGCTGGCAAAACTACAGAATCATTCGCAGGATAATCCGGTGGAGAAGAAGCCAGAAACTAAATCTTTGCCACAACGTCAGGCAAGGCATATGGCCGCCTGATGTTGTGGTTGGGCTGCAGCTGGTTTGTATTTATATTATTGCTGCTTAACGTTTTACTTTTCCAAACGTATCGCCTGTTTTCCAGGTCGCCATACCAGTTGCGTTTGCCACCGCATAACCAAGATTCAGTGTGAATTGCGCCTGCTGCACCATGCCGGATAAATCCCAGTTTGGGTCATAGCGGTCAGTTTCTTGATGGTAGTGTTTGGTGAAGTTATGCATGACGCTATTCGAGACTTGATCATTTTTTTCAAATTCAAAATGTCCGTCGCCCGAGAACACGGCAGAGCCTACGTTGAATGCCGGTATGCCAGCACGGGCGAAGTTGAAGTGATCTGCGCGGAAAAAACTTCCTGATAAATCTGGCACTTGCGGTGCCAGATGCATGCCCATTTTTTTGGCAACCACGGCGGCGGTTTGGTTCAGGCTGCTGTGCTCGCTGCCAGCCACGCCGATATCCAGTGTTTTGCCGACAAAGTTCATACTGTCCAGATTTAAATCAGCACTAGTTTTCGCCAGCGGCCATAGTGGGTTTTTGACATAGGCAGCGCTGCCCAGCAAATATTGCTCTTCAGCGCAAGGCCATAAAAAAATCAAAGTACGACGGGCCGGATGGTCAACCGCGGCTTGTGCCATGGCGATCAGTGAGGCGGCGCCCGAGGCGTTATCAATTGCACCGTTCCAGATGTGATCTGCTTTTTCAGTGCCGGAGGCGGCGATCTTGCCCAGATGGTCCCAGTGAGCCGAATAGATCACGGCTTCTTCTTTCAGCTTGGGATCGGTACCCGGCACCATGCCGACAACGTTGAATTGTTCGACCCTACGCACAGTGGTTTTCAAATCAACTTGCGCTATTGCGTTGATGAAGACCGGTTGGAAATCGCGGCTTTCGGCTTTGGCGCGTAAGGCATCCAGATCTTGACCAGCAGCGCTCAACAAGGCTCTGGCGGTATCGTCATGCAGCCAGCCTTCAATCGGATTGCCAGCACCGTCCAGATGGAAGCGTTCGTGACTAAAACTATTCACCGGCACGCTCCAGCCATAGGAGGCTGATGGCGTGGTGTGGATCAGCAAAACGCCTGCGGCACCTTCGCGCAAAGCTTGTTCGTATTTATATGTCCAGCGGCCGTAGTAAGTGAGCGATTTTCCGCCAAAACGGTTTGGTTCCTCGGCGGTGGGTTGCGGATCGTTGACCATCATGATCAGCAATTTGCCTTTGACATCGACGTTTTTATAGTCGTTCCAACGTTCTTCTTCTGAGCGGATGCCGTAGCCTACAAAAACCACGGGTGCGTTAAAAGCGATATTGCTTTGGTTGCCACCCGTGCCGTACACCGCTTGCGTGCCAAATTCGGTTTTCATGACCTTGCCACCAACCTCAAACTGCAGGCTGCTAGTGGGCTGGGCTGTGACACCGACTAAGGGGACGGATTGGCGATAAGCATTGCCGGATAAGGGTTTTAAGCCAATGGCTGCGGCTTGGGTTTCCAGATAACGCACCGCCAGATCGCCACCGCGCTGGCCGGTGCCGCGACCTTCCAGTAAATCGTCTGCCAGAAAACCCAGATGGGCGCGTAAGGGCGCTTCTTTGATTGTTTGTGCCTGGGCGGAGACGCTTGTTACGGATAACGCTGCCAGCGTTGTGCTGCATAAACCCGCGCGCAAAAACGCCACGGGGAATTTAAAATTGATCATTAAAACCTCGTGGCGTTTTCTATTGTGTTGCTATTTTCTTGCTGCTTAATTGCGGCTTAATTTTTGTTGCAGACCGATAGGGTCCGCCAACATTTTTAGGCGAATTTATCCAGGAATGCAGCCAGATGTTTTGCACGGGCATGAGCTTCTTCTACACTCGCAGATTTTTCAGAATGTGTCAGCATCGAGCTAGTCAGCAATGTCACGAAAGAGCGATCCAGAGCTTTGCGTGCTGCGGACATTTGTTGTGCAATACCATCACAATCATCAGGCTCAGCGGCTTTGGCGATCAGCTTTTGGATGCCACGCAACTGACCTTCTACCCGCGCCAGTCTATGCAACAAATCTTTTTTCTGTTGGTCGGTTAATGCTGTGCCTTGAACGATCTTTAGCGGGGGAGTATCTGCCATGGTGTTGCTCCTGTGATGAATTAAATTGGGGGATTACAATAAATATACTTATACCCTACTGAGTATCGTACAACATTTAAATCCTGAAGTGCAATAAATTCGGCTTAAATAAGCGGAAATTAGCGAATTTTTTGCTTATAAAGTAGGCAGATATGAGACAAATGTGAGGTAAAACAACAGCAAGCGTAGCTTGCGTCCGTTTACGCCGCGCACCGCTTCACGGAATATATTCACTTTCTAAGCCGTTCGCTATTCCATCATTGGTGCGTATGACGCACCCTACGTCACTGACAACATAGCCTGGACGTCAGCAACGTCATCAGTTATACGATGAAAAATGTGTCGAAGGAAAACGTATTTTTTTGGGCTGCAAACAGAGGATAAAAAAGGCAATGCCAGCGTTGCCAGTTATCCCTTACCCTGAGCTTGAGTAGCGTATTAGTTTTTCATTACAGCAACACCAAGTTTCTGCCGACGTGGGCTAAGACGTTTACTTTATTGTGGATTTTTTTGTCGTTGAGGGACTAAAAATATAGCCTCAACGTTTGAGTTGAGCGGCGCGCGGAGGCAGGACGGCTTTGGACCAGAATGAAATGAAGGCCAAAGCTGGCCTGCCGGAGTGCGCCGTTCGAACGAAGGGTTAGGCGCACCCGTTACTGAGCACTCAGGGGAGGATTGAACTCAATAGCTCTAGATCAGCCCGAACGTAGTTTTGACGGTTTACGTTGGAAGTAAATCGTGGCCGCCAAGCAGCGGGTCTTCGGGAAGCGTAACCGCAGCTAAGGTATTGGAAGTCTTTGTCACTGTAGTCTCCGCGCTCACCAAGCAGCGCGTGCATGTAATTTCCAATGATTCCCCCGCCAAAGACATGTTCCGACTGCGATTGGACCGACTGGTTAGTTGTGGCGGATACGACAGAGTAAGTGACTTGAAATAGGGGCCCGTGCCAGCGATTGGGGACGGATTCAATCGGTGCAACGCGAAAGGCGTATTCGCTCGGTGGCTCGGCGACATTGCTATTGCTTTGCTTCGACTGGCGAAAGATGGCCCTCTGGCTGACGCCAAAGCCGCCGACAGACACCTGATCAAAGTATGTCAAACTGCCTTGATCATAGAGATACGCTGCTATTCCGACCGTTTTCCTTGCGTCGAAGTTTCGCAAGTTCGTATCGTCAATAAGAAACCCGGTCTGTGGATGACGCTCACCGTGCTTCTGGAGACCGGTGGGTGTGCTGTTGCACAGCCGCTCGAAGTCTTTGTACGCGAGGAGGCCCCATAGAGCTGGAACTCCGACCATGGCAGTAGGAAGCAGGTATTTGACGAAGCGAAAAGAGTTACGACCGTCAATCGCACGACCAATGATGTAGGCAAGCCAGAGCAATATAGCCATGGCAATCCAAGGAGCCAGGAAAGCAAGGCTTGCTGAGAGCGCGGTGACTAACAGCAGGGCACCGAAGACGATCAATAGGAGGATGGTCAAAGCTGCCCGGCACGCAGCAATTGCCGCGCAGCGGCATCCTGCTGCTGCGTGTCCGCGCCGAGCGAAATGTTAAGTACCAACACTGTGGCTCCAGTATTGTTCAAGAGCTTTGGTTGCATGAGGTCGTTGCAAATAGTCTGCGTTGGTGGAAACGAAATAGAGAAACTGAACAATAACGCACTTCTGGCTACTGCTAAGTGACGAAAACTGAGCAACTTGATAGGCATAGCCACCTGGGTCTTTTGTGCTCGGGCTCAATGAAAACACGACGCTCCCGATTACATCGGTTTCCCAAAGCGGCTTGTCGAAATGTTTGACCGCGTATCGCATGTACGCGGGCAAGTAGTACTGAAAATCTTCTGCCTGCATATGTGCCAGAAGACAGTCGCATTCTTGAATTTCAGAGTCAGGGATGTCTTGCCAGTTTGAATCGACTCTTTCTCTTGCAGCTTGCTCCCATTCTCGGTTCGTAATTTCTCGTGACATGCCATAGCGATCAGTCAGAAGAAATTGCCGCAAAGAAGTCGCAGGTCGCACGACATCGGTGAATGCGAGTTCGACCTCGCTTATTAGCTCGACTGCTTCCATGGCGAAATTGAAACTTAACGTATGAGATAAGGGGCTGCGCTGAAAGCACAGTCCCGCTTGATGGATGGGTTATGCACTACAGACCCGCCTTTAATTTTAAGTTACGGAGCTCTTTAAGCTTTTCAGGTCTATCGTATATTGTTGCTGCCAAAGGATGCGTACCAGAGCACATGCCCACCTCTTGCTCTTCATTTACGAAAAGTACGAATTCGATGCCAGCACTCAAGAAAGAAGAGCACATGCCCCCTTCAGAAATTTCGTCTTTTACCTCCATACGACGCACTACTTTTCCTTTGATTGTTTCTCGCACTTCAATGACCGCACGAACATAGCCTCCACCAAAGACTTTTTGGTCTTCGATGTAATGTGTTTCGCGGACGACCCCGACCACTACTGCTTTTGCATCTCTGAACTGCTGAGCTTCGGTACGTTTCACACATGAGCATGCGTTAGCATGCTGGATGCTGAGAGTCAGAGAAAAAATGAACAGGACAATTCTACGAATCATATGCATAACGTGATTTGATTTTCATTTTGCAATAATAACCGACGGAAGAAAAATAACAAGCTTGCTCTATATTTCTTGAAACGCTGATGAGCATTAGCTATATTTGGTTATACTGATTAAATACACAGTATAACCAAATGGACAAAAACGTCACGCCTGTAAAACCGCGTTTATTTGACCAAGTGCGTGAACGCTTTAAGCATTACAGCTTGTCAACAGCAAGGGTACGCTATGCGCACCGATTCATATGGTAATGTTTCTTTCTAAGTTCATTGTTTTTTCATCGTTGGTGCGTATGACGCACCCTACTCAGCATTTGAGCGATCTTAGTCGCTTTGCTTACTGGTTTTAGCGGCGCTTTTAAGCGCTTTGAGTTTATGTCCCAACCATGAGTCGCGCACCGCCCAGCGGGTACGCAGGTAGCTGATGCGCGCTTTCCGTATCAGATCGGGATTGGCAATCGCGCCTTCGCATAAAGCAACGCTACTGGTCGCAAACCGGGTTTTGTAGGCTTGTTCGCCGCGTCCCAGATCTATGCTTGAAATGCCTAAACTTTGTGCATGGCTGGCACACTCTTTTAGCAAGATAAGGCCGACTGAGTAGACGGCATAATCCACCCGGTACCAAGGGAACCAGAAGTGTAAAACCCCGCCGGAGCGCAGCCCAAAATGCGCTGCGACAAGCTCATCACCGACATGCAAGGTAGAGAGCAGTCCGCCGAAATCAGAGCCATCGTGAGCCCGGAGAGAATCCAGCATTTGCCGCACCCAAGGGATCGCAAAGGTATCGTGCCCTTCGCCTAAAGTGCGATTAAATTGCTCGGATTTACCTTGTAAAAGCTGAGCAAAATCATGGTCGCTTGTGCATTGCATGGTAAAACGTAACTCACCTTTTTCACGCGCTACTTTTCGTTCCATCTGCTTGATGGTTTTTAGGACGCCCGCTTGTTTCACGTTTTGTAGCAACGCCAATTTGTCGGCATATACCTCAAATCCGCCCTCTAGATCTAGCACTTGCGAGCGGCTATTTGCCCAGGCATAGGGCTTAAAATCCGTCCGGTTTTGCGGCATGTGGTCAAAGCCCATATAGCGCACGCCCATCGCTTGCAATAATATTTTTGGCGAAAGCTGAATGCCATTCTCTGTGATCGGCCCTTGATAATCGGCTAAGAACAAGCCGACCGAGCGCGCCTGATATTTTGATAGGCGATGGAATGGCAGCACACCAACGATTTGCCCCGCATCTTCGCAAATTACAATCCGCGTATCTTCCCTAATGCCTGCAGCAATCTGTGTAAATGTTGGGTGATAATAGGGACTTTGGTAGGTGCTTTGAGTCTGGTTTTGGCTTGAATTTTGATCTTGAGTCGAGCCATCTCGTATTTGCAGCCAGCGTGCAATTAATGCTGCATCAAGTTCTTTACCGTGTATGAGCTTGTATTTCATCTAAATAAGGGTAAGTGGAACTTCTAAAAAAAACATATCTGAGCAAAATGTGACCCTGCATATTGATCGAATGCTTGTTGTAAGTTCTCAGAGTTTTGATTCATTGATACCATTAAGTGTAGCATCGCTGATGCTGGTACCGGTGTTTAGTCTGCTGTTGAAGAAGGCGCTTAGCCGGATAATAATATCAACCGAGTTTCCACAGGTCTGCTTGATTGGCATTTTATCCCTGCCCATACGCACTCTGTCTCAAGAAGTTTTCTTTTATCAAGTAGCTGCCGTATGCTGGCATCTTTCCATCTTTCTACCAAAGAGACATCATGTTAAAGCGCACAAGTTTAATTTTGCTACTCGCTCTGGGTGGCTGCAATGTGGAATTTAGTGACAACACCAACGCTGCTAACAATGGGCCGGTCATCCAGGAAAAGCGCGATGTCGCTGAATTTACTGAAATCGATATGACAGGTCCTTATGATGTTGTCGTCACCGCAGAGGGCGGGCCAGCCTTAGAGATCGTTGGTAACGAAAAACTCGTTAAGGAAGTTGAAACCGTCGTCACTGGCAATACTTTATACATACGCTCAAAGAGTAAAACGATTATTCATTTATCGACTAACTTTACGCCGACTCAGCTGACCGTTAAGGTCGCCGCGAGCAAACTTAACCGCATTAAAGTCAACGGTAGCGGTGATCTGGTTCTAGATCGGTTTAAGGGCGACAAACTAGAATTGGCGATTAATGGTTCTGGCGATGTACGTGCCAACGGCACGGTCGGTGAGCTGCAAGCCAATATTAATGGCAGCGGTGATATGGACGTAAGTCAATTACAGGTCGCTAAAGCACATGCCCAGATCAATGGCTCTGGCAATTTAAAACTAGGTACCGTCACAGAAGAATTGCAGTCACAGACCAATGGTTCCGGTGATCTGGACGCGAACGACCTGAAGATGGCTGCGGTTAATGCCACGATCCGGGGATCAGGCGATGTTTCTATTACTGGCGATATCAAGCAGTTCTCGGCCGAAATTAATGGCTCTGGCGATATGGAAGTTCGTGGATTGAAAGCCGCTGGCACCAAAGTCCGTATGGGAGGCAGTGGCAGCTTGACCTTAGATGGCACAACCACCGATCTGGATGTTGTGGTCAACGGATCGGGTGATTTTGACGCCAGTAATTTACGATCCGACAAAGCGCAATTCACTGGTCATGGCACAGGCAATATGCGATCAAACAGCGTTTCGGATACATTAAAAATAGACTTACTCGGTTCTGGCGATCTGGAGGCTAGCGACATAAAAACACAGCAGATTGAAATTGTAATGGACGGCACCGGTAGCGTAGAACTATCTGGTCAAGGCAAATTGCTCAGCGCCAAATTGCATGGCAGCGGTGATTTAAACGCCAGCAGTTTGTTAGTAGAACGCGCCAAGATCAGCGCCAGCGGTACTGGTGTGGCAGAAGTGAATGTAAAGCAAAACGCCACTAACGGCAGCAGCGACAGTAGCAATTCACGCATTGTTAAGGTTGATAAAGATGGCGTAGTGCGCTAACACTAGATTAGTAATGCAGTAACAACGCAGCAAAAATTCAAAAGGGTGCAGTCATAAAAACTACACCCTTTATTTTTTACTTAGCTCAGACCAATGGCTATTTCATTCTGAACTTATGCCCCAGCACCAGCCAGCTTGAGGCAATCAAACTATTCAAGCCCAGTATCAGTTGCGTTAGTAGATGTGCTGGCAAAATCCAGATTTGCCCCCGTGGGGTACTGATCTGTGTGACTGCGCTGATCACCGGAATGACCCAATCAGCTTCTGGCGTCACGTCCAATAAAACATCTCCGTCTGAGTTAGTGTGAATAAACACATCGCCGCCCAAAGCCAAACGTAAGGCAATACCCTGACCGCTACTTGTGGAATAGGTAGAAATTGTTCCTATTGCTTCTTGTAATTCACGATTTTGCAAATCCATCCATGCCTCCACATCTTGCGGTGTTTCTAAGGAAACCCAGGCATGTTCTGGAAAGTCTGGAATGGTTGTCATTGGGGTGGCTTGCATGGAGGTCAAAAAGTACAATAAAGAATGATGAGGCCTCAGATTCATCGCTCGCAGAACGAAGCACAGCGTTAATTATTCTCTGAGAGCCAAAAAGAAAAATGCCGTTTAGTTTTCACTAAACGGCATCATCAAGCAAATTGACTAAACAAGCCAGCTTGTTATTTTTTTGTGCTGCGTTGACGTACAGCTGCTAAACCTAACAAACCTAAACCAAACATAGCGATCGTTGCTGGTTCTGGTACGTCAGCTTGGCTAGCACCGTTGGAAACGAAGAAAACTTTTTCGAAAGATGAAGAGTTGTTCAAACCAGTGTTGTTACCGATTCTGTAGCCGCCAGTGAAGTTGATAGTGTGAAGACACATTCTGTCTGCACCGGATACGCCAGATGTATCGCATGAACTCAGTGATACGCCTGTTCCTGCATCAGCGAAGCCCCATGACCAGTTAGATGAGAAATACCAGTCAGAACCGTTCGATGTGTGCACGTTTTGTGTGCCTGAACCAGTATTGAAAGTGGCATCAGCAAATGTTGTTTCTGCCAACAGTTGGAATACATCGCTACCTGTAGCGCGTCCAGCCATCATCAAATAACCACCGCTGCATTTTGACAAAATATTTTCTGCGTTAGTACCGATGATTGTACCCATTGTTGCTGAGTAGCATTCGGTCCAGCCACCATTCAAGATTGTGGACATATTGACATTTTGTTGTGGACCGAACGGGTTGTAAAACGCTGCGTTGGCATTAGATGCAACCGCACTGCCGAGCAAGCAAAGAATTGCTGCGAATTTTTTTATGGACATTATGATTTTCCCTTAGATTTAAATATATACTTACTACAGATTCTTATACGCAAATTTAGTGCCAATAAAAATATCGTTTTAATTCATGGGCTTATATCGATTAAAGTTTATGAATTGCAATAAGTGTAAAAAAAACCGACAGATATTCGGAGGCCTTAAATATATAGATTCGGCAGATTTTTTAATTTGTATTTACAAACCAAATAGATAATAATTTGTCACTATATTTTCATCTTCAGTTTGACGTTAGTTGTGCTCAATGCGCAGCACTGATTTAAATGGATGCATCACCCAAATTACTATTAGGCAGTGCTTTATAGGCTCTTAGGTATGCGCTTGCTACTGGCCATGCGGCCATACCTACCAGGCAGAGCACGCAGAGCCAGCCAAACAGACCACCGATAATCGAATATAAAGTAGTTAAGCGCGCAGCTATGTTTGTTTTGACCAACAGTGTTTGCCCAGGCATGCCACTACTAGGTTTTTCTGCAAGCACCCGACCATAGGCATCACTCACGGTTAATAAGCCCTCACGTGCGGAGCGCACAACGATATAACCACTTTCTACACCGCGGATGAGCGTTGTTCTGGACGCGATCCATTGGTCAAAGTAAAAGTCCCAGGCGGGAACCAACATGACGCCAACGTTTCTCTCAGTATAGGCGCGACCCAGGCTTGCAAAATGCATATCTTTGCAAATAGCGAGGCCGTATAACGTAGCGTCGATCACCTTCGTCTGATAGTCGACTCCGGTGGCGTAATCACGTTCTGGTGGTGCCAGGTGATGTTTTTGGTAGTTATTGGTGAGTATGCCTAATGGTGAAAACATCCAGGCCAGATTGCTAGGCCTTGATCCGTCGTCAATCGCACTGCCTGCTATTATCCAGACGTGGTGTGCTTTGGCGACCGAACTTAAATAGCGTTTCAGTTGTTCTGCGTTGGCAGGCGTCAGCATCGCGATTTTCTCTGGTAAAACGATAATCTTCGCGCCCTGTGCTGCCAGTGTTGCGACATGTCGGTCATATTGTTGCCAAATGCTGGCGGCATAGGTTGCACTTGCTTGCAGGCCGATGGCATCGTCAATACTGACCAATCCAAATACAACTTGCTGCTTGCCGGACGGATCTTGCAAGCGGAATTCGCCATATGTAAAAGTGGCGATCAAGAGCAAGGTCGTTAACCCGTATGCCCAAGGCACATGATGCAAACGCCTGCCATACACAAAAGCAAGTGCAATCGCCGATGGAAATAATGCCAGCAAAAACAATAAGCCTGCCACACCAAACAAGGAAGTCACTTGCAGCATCGGTAAAAATTCTGTCTGCGAATAAGCAAGACTGCCCCAATTGCCGTCGGGCAAACAATGCGCCAGTAAGGTATCCACGGCACACCACACCACGGGATAGACCAGCACCGTCCACCATGATTGGTAGCGCAGCACAAGACGCCGCGTGGTCATGATGACCAATACCCAAAGCCAGCTTTGTGCCAATAGCACCAGCACAGCAATTGGCGCTGGCATAACCAACTGGTAGTAGTGCAGATTACTGCTTAGACCAATCGAAGCGGCCACGGCAGTTATCCAGAAAGTATCCCGCTTATTGGAGCGCAAAGCGATGACTAACAAAGGTACTGGCGCAATCCACACCAGCCACCAGACAGGCGTTAAATTGACCACAAAACGCAGCATAAAACCGATCAGTAGCGCAGCGCTAAACTGAAGAATGAAGCTTCGAGTTGATGGCTTGGTGATCAATTTGAACAGGGATTGCATTACATTTCTTTCAAAAAACGCTTCGAAGTTAGCCGTGTCTTGCAATTATTAAACAGGGTATTGATAAATAATTAACTTTATAATAACCTAGGCTGATGTTTGCATTGACTAAACATCAGTCGATCTCTATCAATCCTACCTCTAGGCTAATATGAATCCATCTCAATTACCGCCCTTACGCCGGGTAATGTCGCTATTACTGCTCAGTGGTGTTTTGCAGCCGTTTGCGCAGACGCTAGCTGCAGATCATACGACCGCTGGTACCGATTCCGGTGTCGCCAGGATGGACATTTTACTGGCGCAAAATTATTCAGATAAATTTGATCCCGCACTGTATCTGGTGAGCGAAAAACTCGATGGTGTACGCGCCTTGTGGGACGGTCAGCAGTTACGTTTTCGCAGTGGCAAAGCTATCCACGCACCTGCCTGGTTTATCGCGGCTTTACCCAAGCATGCAGTTGATGGCGAATTATGGATGGAGCGACATAGTTTTGACCGGTTATCTGCCGCGGTACGGTGCCAAGAGCCGGTTGACGCTGAGTGGAAAAAAATCAGCTATCAGCTGTATGAGTTGCCAAACGGTGAGGGCGATTTTGCTCAACGCTACGCTAGCCTGCAAGCCAGCGTAGCGCAAGCGGGCGTTGCCTGGTTGCAGGTGGTGCCACAAGTGCGGGTCGCTGATCAGGTAGCATTACAACAAAAACTCAATCAAGTGGTGCGTGATGGCGGCGAGGGCTTGATGCTCCATCGTGCCGACGCGCTATGGCAGACCGGACGATCAGATGTATTACTCAAACTAAAACCGCAGCTAGATGCCGAAGCCATCGTCGTCAGCCACGAACCAGGAAAGGGCAAATATCAGGGCATGCTCGGTGCGCTGGTAGTGCAAACGCCGGAGGGCGTGCGTTTCTGGCTAGGTACGGGCTTTAGTGATGAGCAAAGGCGTAATCCGCCAGCGGTGGGCAGCACGGTGACTTACCGTTACCGCGATATAACCTCAACGGGTTTACCAAAGTTTGCTAGTTTTTTGCGGGTGCGGGAATCCGAATAAGCCGAGTCTTTAATCTTGCTATAAGAATATACTCCCAACATGTATTTTTAGTTGTCCATATGTTTACTGGTTTATAAGAATATTTTTGGAATTTACAGGGGGAGTATCTGGTTTTTATTGATTTTATCTGACTAAAAATAAACCCGTACACGCGACCAGTATAGATCAGCCAAGTGGGACGATAAAACGCTTACCATGATTCAAATTGCTGGAAGCATCTTGCCGTCCGATAAATTCCAATTGCCTGTCTTTGGCATTCCAGATCATGGCTGAACTGTCGTAAGGGCTGCGGAAAGGCTCCGGTGCCTTTGCGACAAAATCAGCGATAGCGGTTTCAGCAATATTCTGTTGACGGAGTTTGATTTGCAGACCGACCAGACGTAAATAGCCGTCAGTGTCGGCACCTTTTTCCATGTAGTTGATATAAGGATCGGGTGTGTATTTGGTGAGGTCAATTAGTATTTTTCCGATGGGATTGTAGACATAATGCAGTTGCTTTAGGACAGGTAGTTCTGTCGTATGATTAGCTGCCAGATTGGCTCTGATTTTTGTATAGGTTGATGCCGATTGATTCGCTGTGTTTATTTGTTGTTGCCAGTACGCCGAGAGTTCATTGATCGTTGCATTGGGATGCAAAAATAATTGACAAACATAATCACAGGCGTCCATCAATGGTAAGTCACTACTGCTGTTTTCACCATTTGCGCCAATCGCAGAATTGGAATATTTACTCGCCATACCTAGATAGAAATTAACGTAGCGAGCTTCGTTTACAAACGCACTTTTAAAATTTATTTCGGTAGGTTGGACAGACCGCACTAACGTACTAAATATATCGCCGCGCTCTCGCGCCAGTTGGGGATACTTATTGACCAGTTCGCTAACTACTCTGGCTTGTTTTCGCATCATCGACAGACTTATCATCTTCGAAATCAAAGTGCTGCTATTTTTCATAAACAGACGCATGTAACGGTCATTTTCTTGCAATCTGGTGATTCCTTTTTCAATATTTCCGTCTGCGATATCTAACGCAGCTTGCGTCATCAGCAATTCTGCTGCGTGAGTAAGTGCGGGATAGTAAGGAACTACGGCAGTGAATGCTGGGATAATTCTTTCTTCAAAGCCGGGCAATGCCCGCATTTGTGCATAACGCTGTAGGAGCAAATCATTTGCCTTGATTCGTTCCGTTACCTTCTTTCTGTTACGTAAATCTTCTTCCACGCAGCTTTGTAACGTCTCCTGACATCGACGTACATTCCAAACAGATGCCGGTAATGTTTTGTAGTTATCGGGGGTATAGTTTTGAGTGAGGTGGGGTGGATCTGTAAGATAACGTGCGGCTTCTTCTTGCACCTGTTTTTTACCGACGCTAAAAGCATCCAGACTGGCATCTGCGTTAATTGCCCTCAAGATGAAGAATCCACTTTCCGCATCGGGAACAAGGTAAGTTGGTTCTTTTAATAAGACCTGTGCCGCCGGAGTTAGTTGCTCATCTCGTAGGTTGATGAGTATCAGGATCGTCAGTAGTACGATGATCAGCATCAGCAAGCCACCGGTAATACGCCAAAACCAGCGAAGTATTTTTTTGAATGTCGATGGCGTAGATGTGGAAGATACGGGGGCTGCGGCAGTGACGATCGGTGGCATAGAGTTGGGCATGATGGCGTTGTTGAGTCAGCGGGATGCATTGTGGCGCAAAGTCTGCATCGTCTCAACAGCCGGAGAATATTTCTACGGTAATTGCTGGATCATATTGCCATGGCGTTTGCGCCTGAGACGTGCCCAAAACCTGGGAGTTTATGCCAAGCCAGACTCGAACAGCTTGATCGACCTCGTACAAGATGTGAATATACTGGTAATAGGTATATTTTTATTGTCCATATAATCATTGGACAATAAGACATATTTGTAAAAAAATAAGGGGAGTATGTTGACAGTAGCTTAAATGAATGCGCCGCACTGGGATTACACGTACCCCGGCGCGGCGAGGTTTGCATCAGCGTCAGCATCAGCATCAGCATCAAAATTACAAGTCTCCCAAAAATGCTTTACGAATTTGTCGGCCGCAGAGTACCGATACGGCGAACGAGGTTGGATCAGTATCATGTCTGGAAATGATGCCGTAGTATTTTTTGTCGCCAGAAATCCAAGGATAGAAACCCCATTTGCCCGGGCTGGAATAGGCGTCGATGGTGCCATTACCGTATTGCGACTCTACCCAATGGTTGTACGAATAAGTCCAGGGTTCTTGCAGCGCGACCACGGGTGAATAAGCGACTTTGCCCGGGCAGTTAGAAGGCAGCGTGCAGGTCGCATTGTCACCAAGGTAGCTGCCGATGACCAATTCCTTATTCATGATTTTGCGCAGAAACAGGGCGTAGTCAGTTGCCGTGCCCATCATGCCGCCTGCCATGAGCGGATCTAGCGGTGCCATATTAAATACTTTGCTCAGCCCCAAAGTATTTTGGTATTCGCTTGTCAATTGTGCTGAGCTGAAATTACCTAGTCCCATATCGATTGCTGCCAGCTTTTGGTCGTGCCCGCTGTCGTAGTCAAATTTGCCGACGGTGGTGGGATCGGGCTGGCCGGTATTGCCGTTCATACCCGCTACAAAACAGGCATTGATAGTCGCGGTACCGGCACAGGCATTATCGTTGAGGCCGGTATAGCCGGATAAAAATCGCAAACCATCGCTGAGCGACGCGGTACTACGCACCACATCGATCCCTTTTTTCTCTAACACGTAAGCGCCAAAAATCCATTTAGAAGAAGAGGCGATGTTGAAGTAGGAGGAGGCGACCACGCTACCAGTACCGATGGAGCCGGACGCAATCGGCGTGGTGCTTGTGGCGTTGCCGATTTCCCAATAAAAATCCCCTAGTTTGGATACCGCACATAAGGGATCAGTGGCGGCAGAGTTTTGCGCCGCTGCGATGGCCGCAGCGGTATTGGCGCTTGGCCCGGTAGGTGGTGTGGGCGTAGTTGGCGTAGTTGGCGTAGTTGGCGTGGTCGGTGGAGCCGGCGTGACGGGTGGGGTGGGTGTTGTTGGTATTGTCGGAGTACCCGAAGAGCCCGTGCCACCAGTGGAGGTTGAACTGGTCGGTGCATCGCTTGATCCGCCACCGCAAGCACTTAATATTAAGGCGGCGACCAGGCCGAATAGCCTCGATTTGTTGCGAGCTGCTGTATCAATAAGAGGATGCATGGTGTTCTCCTTGCGGTAGTGAAGTAGATATCAGACTGATCCGGATTTGCAGAATAAATTTGAGCTTGAAATGGATTGTAGCGACCAATTCTGTAATTTTTGTGGAAGCGGTTTTGGCTCGGTTGGGTATGGCAAAATGGTTTGGTTCGGGTTGTTGCCGTGGGATGCTTTGTTGAGTATTTTTTGTCAGTCCTGTCCATTTGGGCTTTTTAATTCGATTAACTTAATTCATTACGCTACTTCACGATGACTTCTGCGCACCAAGTACTGCTGGTTGAAGACGATCCCTTAATTGCACGCACGCTGATGTTGGGTTTGCGCTACGAGGGATTTGAGTTAACGCTGGCGTCCAGTATTGCTCAGGCAAACAATTTGTTGACGCAGCGTCCACTTCAATATCCGGCATCACCGTTTGAGTTGCTGGTGCTGGATGTGGGTTTGCCTGATGGTGATGGCATCAGTCTTTGTCGTCAGTTGCGTCTGAGTCAAAGCCTAAGTCAAAGTCTCAGCCTAAGTCAAAACCAAAGCCAATCTCAATCTCAGTCCCAATCCCAATCTCGCAGCAACACGTCAGACATTCCCATTTTGATTCTTTCTGCACGCACTGACGAGGCAACGGCGGTCGCTGGTATTGAAGGCGGTGCAGATGATTACATCCGAAAACCTTGTGGCTTATTAGAGTTAGCAGCACGGATGCGCCGTCTGCTCAGACATACCGAGGCCCGACAAAAAGATCGTGCGGTAATGGTATTTGGCGATATCAATATGGATTTACAACGCCGTACAGTTGGCGTTAGCGGGCTTGCACTGGCCTTGGGTAAAAAAGAATTTGAAGTGCTTTTACTGCTAGTCCGTGCAGCCGGTGATGCGATCACTCGCGAGCAGATTCTGGATCAGTTTCAGGAGAGTAGCGCCGCTAATGACAGGGACGTCGATCATTCAATTTATGACCGTACGATTGATTCCCACCTCAGCCATTTACGACGCAAACTCAAAGATGCCGGGTCTGATGTGCGTATCGTCGCGATCTACGGTGTTGGCTACAAACTGGAGTCCGCATGAACCGATCATTGTGGTTGCGATTTTTTGGTATCAGTATTTTTTTCGCCTGCGTGTTGAGCACGGGCTATGTGCTCGTGCTGCGCGAAATCACAGGTCGCCCAACAGAAGAAGTACAACGTAGCGTCTATCTGTTTATTGCGCAGATCGTAGAGCAGCAATCCAATTCTGGTCTGGCATATCAAGATGCTCTTGCACAAGTACAGCGCTACCGGAGTGAATCACCTGCTATGCCGCTGGAGCTATGGGTCATCAACGCGGAGAATCAAATTATAGCTAGCAGTACCAATGCGGCCCCACCGCTTGGATTGCTGCAACGAGCCAAGCCAGTGCAGGTGCATGAGCTGATCACGCGAGGTCGCTTTTTTTCTGGCAGCCCTGCTACGGCGATCATTCGCTTGAGTGCCAGCCAACCCGCTTACCTTCTGGTACGCAATCCTGGCAGTGCCGCACGGGGCACGTTTTTCAGTATGTCTTTATTGTTTATCACGACGCTGATAGGCGCAATTTTGCTGGGGCTATTGATGACCATGCTGTACTTGCGCGGTCGCTCATCCGAGGCAAAACAAGTGATACAGCAAATGGAATCTGGCAACCTGAGTGCACGTTTTCAAGCGGGCAAACTGGATGCTGTGGGTGGCCTGATGTTGAACTTCAATCAGATGGCCGACGAGATTCAGCGTCTGGTCACGCAATTGCAAGCCATAGAACGTACCCGGCGCGAACTCTTGCAAGAACTAGGTCATGATCTGCGTACGCCGCTGACTAGTTTGCGTACCTCAATCGATACGCTCACGGTGCATGGCGAGAATATGAGTGAGGATGAACGCGCTGAATTTTTTGCTGTTGTCAGTAGTGAGATTGATTACTTCACCAAGCTGATTGACGACCTGTTTTTTATCGCCAATATTGACGAGCCACGTTATCGCAAACAAGCCAGCAGCGTCGATTTGTTTGAACTGGCTACGATAGAAATGCGCAATGCCCAAAACAGTAACCGCAATCGTGGCGGCACTATTTTGTTTGAGATGGAAGCCATCCCGGCGGGTGTTGCTGTAGTTGCTGGCATAGTGTCCACCGCAGTATCTACGACAGCGCAGGATTATCACATCATCGGCGACGCCTATCTGATATCGCGGCTATTTCATAACGTGTATGAGAACGCCGCCCGCTACGCAAGATCAAGTGTGCGTACCCACATCATCCGTAAGGCGGATCGCATAGAGATTACGGTGCAAGATGATGGCGACGGAATGTCAGAACAAGTGATACGTAGCTTTGGACAACGCCGCGATCAGCGTGTGCTGGTCGCTCCGGGCAAGGCAGAGATTTCTCTGGGATTGGGATCGGTGATTATTAAAACCATCGTTGAACTACACGGCGGACATTTTACGATTCGCAATTTGCAGCAAGTATCTGCCGCTAAGGGAACTTGTCTGAGTTTTTCTTTCCCTGCGCGCTAAGTTGATTGGTTGTTTCGATTAAGCGGCCACCGCATCCAGCTTGTTCAAACCGCAAACACTCGCCGCAATTTCATACGACCGCAAACGTGCTTGATGATCAAAAATCTGTGAGGTCATCATCAACTCATCAGCACCGGTACGCTCAATAAAATCGCGGATGCCTTGAGCCACAGTGTCTGGCGCACCGATCGCAGAGCAAGACAGAATTTGATCGAGCAAGGCATGTTCTTGCGGACCGATCAGCTTATTGTAGTTTTCTATTGGTGGCGGCAGCTTGGCAGGACGACCGCTACGCAAATTAATAAAAGCCTGCTTCATCGAGGTCGCACGGAACTGCGCCTCTTCATCAGTGTCCGCGGCAAAGACATTAAAACCCAGCATGACATACGGTTTTGCCAATTGCGCAGACGGACGGAAGTTGGCGCGATACAGCGCAACCGCCTGCATCATTTGCTGTGGCGCAAAGTGGGACGCAAATGCATACGGCAAGCCCATCGCCGCTGCCAGTTGCGCGCCGAACAGGCTGGAACCTAAAATCCAGATTGGTACTTTTAAACCCGTACCGGGTACCGCTCGCACCGCTTGTCGTGGTTCAGCAGAAAAATAATCCATCAGCTCCGCCACATCTTGCGGAAACTCATCCGCATCCGATCCCAAATTACGCCGCAAAGCCCGCGCAGTCAGTTGATCCGACCCTGGCGCCCGCCCTAGACCTAAATCAATCCGGCCCGGGAATAATGATTCCAAAGTGCCAAACTGTTCCGCAATCACGAGCGGTGAGTGATTTGGCAACATAATCCCGCCCGCGCCGACACGAATGGTTGAGGTACCCGCCGCCACATGCCCGATCAACACCGCTGTCGCCGCGCTGGCAATTCCCGGCATGCCGTGATGTTCCGCCAGCCAATATCGCTTAAATCCCCAGCGCTCACCATGCTGCGCCAAATCCAGCGAGTTACGGAACGACTGCGCTGCATCGCTCCCTTGGGTGATGGGGGAAAGGTCGAGAATCGACAGAGGTGTCATAGGTTTCATAGCATTCAAATTGGTACTAAAGCAGAAAACACAAGCGGCAAAGCATACTTGGTTGGACTTGAGTTGATGCCGGACTTCAGCTTACTCAAAGTGCGAGCAGATAGTGTAGTCCTTTTGCGTTGAGTCGGTTTTGCCGGGGCGAATGGAGTTGTGGTAACGGTAAGACTGACGATATGGCGAGTGTTACAACCTCAAACTAGGTAGCTAAATCATCCCAGCGTGCTTTTAGCCGATGTTCTGTTCAACACCAAAATGGATATTGATTGAAGATGTCTTAAATATACTCGCAACTAGTATATTCAAGTAGTCCATATATTAACTGGACGATAGGCGATATTTTTTATAAAAATAGGGGAGTATCCATATTTTCAAGTTTTTTAAGACTTTGTTATTCGCTCTGGAACATCCGCTCTGGAATACCTGCTCTGGAATAACTTAGCGCATTAGTATTTTGAGCTACTTTTAACCCGCAGCATAAGCCCGCTGCCCAGCTACAAATGTCATCGCCACGCTGCGATCATCGCCCAACAAGGCCATTGCAAATAGTAACTCTTCAAGATTATTTGCTTGCACGCTGCGGCGTGCCAGTAGTGGCGTTGCCTGCGGGTTGAGGACGATAAAGTCCGCCTCCGTATTAGCGGCAAAATTACCGATGGTGCCTTGCAATTGCATGCTGCGCGCACCGCCCAGTGTGGCCAGATAAAACATGCGGGTAGCGGATAAATAGCTGCCGCCCATGCGAGCTATTTTGTAGGTTTCGTTCATGGTTTGTAGCATAGAAAACGTCGTACCGCCGCCCACATCCGTAGCCAGTGCCAGTGGTACGCGTGCTGCATCGGCTTGTTTAAAATCGAATAAACCGCTACCCAAAAACAGATTGGACGTCGGACAGAGTGCTACCGCAGATTGGCTTGCTGCCATGCGGGCGCGGTCTTGGTCGTCCAGCCAGATGCAGTGACCGTACATGGCGCGCTCACGCATCAAGCCGAAGCGATCGTAGATGTCCAGATAGCTGCGTGCTTCGGGGAAGAGTGATCTGGCCCAGGCGCATTCATCCTTATTTTCTGCCACGTGCGATTGGATAAAGGTGTCTGGATATACTTGCGCTAATTCACCTGCCAGTTGCAGTTGTGCCGGTGTTGAAGTCGGGGCGAAACGTGGGGTAATGGCATAGAGTTGGCGACCATTGTTATGCCATTTTTTGATCAGTGCCTCGGTATCACGTGCACCACTTTCTGCCGTGTCTTGCAGGAAGTCGGGGCAGTTTCTGTCCATCAGCACTTTGCCCGCGATCATGCGCAGATTGCGTACCTGGCTTTGCTCAAAAAAAGCATCGACGGATTCTGGATGTACCGTGCAATACACCATCGCCGTGGTGGTGCCGCAACGCGTTAGTTCATCCAAAAAAAACGCCGCGACATCGCTGGCATGTTGCGGATCCTGGAAGCGTCTTTCAGCCGGAAAAGTGTATTGCTCCAGCCAAGGCAACAAGCCTGGTGCGGGCGAGGCGATGATGTCGGTTTGTGGATAATGGACATGGCTATCGATAAACCCGGGCGTGATGATTTTACCGGGGAAGTGCTGTATCTCAACATCAACGGGCAAACTGGCTTTGAGCGCAGCGTAATCGCCGGCTGCTTGCACTCGCCCGTCGGTGACGATCAATAAGCCATCCTCATACCATTGGGTGGCTTGCTCGTTATGCAGCGGATCATCTGTAAAGTGCAACAGACTGGCGCGGTAGGCTTGGGTTGGATTACTTGGCTGTGTCATTTGTTATGTCTGTGTTGCTTTGTTATTCATTGGTTTCAATAGCTTAGGCGTCAGTTTCAATTGAAGGCTAAATGTAAGGAAAAAACAAATTGTGAAAAACTATTTGTCTGCTCGTCGCTCCTGCGCAGGCAGGAATCCAGAGACGGTCGTTGATTCAGTGAAGCCTCAGGATTTCTGCTAGCGGCACGCAGGAATGGCATGCGTTTTTAAGGCTTCATTTAATTGTTTAGTTAGTGATTGAAAAAGCTTGCTATAAACTTCTAAACAGAGTGTCCAATCATTATGCGCCTTCCAGGCCAAAATCGGGCTGGGAGCCGCAGAATGATTGGACGTCTATTTATCTCAGCTAATCGCCTCTACCGCCTTCAATATCGCCTCGCTAGTCGCTGGTGCCTGCAACGGTGGATTGAGCCGGTAATCGGCGACACTCGCGATGGCATCACGGATGGCGAAGAATACAGAGAACGGTAGCAATAACGGCGGCTCGCCAGTAGCTTTGGAACGATGGATACTGTCAGCCACATTTTGGTTTTTATACAGCGCCACGCGAAAATCCTCCGGACAATCCGAGATCGCCGGAATCTTATACGTTGACGGCGCATGCGTGGTCAGTTTGCCTTTGGCATCCCAGCATAATTCTTCCGTGGTCAGCCAGCCCATACCCTGAATGAATGCTCCTTCTACCTGACCGATATCGATGGCCGGATTGAGCGAATTGCCCGCGTCGTACAACAGATCGGCGCGTAGCAATTTCCATTCGCCAGTCAAGGTGTCAATCACGACTTCAGACACCGCAGCACCGTAGGCGTAATAAGAGAAGGGATTGCCGGTCATGGTTTTACCATCCCATTGCAAATGCGGTGTCGCGTAGAAACCGTCTGACCACAATTGGACCCGCGCCAGATAAGCTTGTTGCACCAGATCGGCAAAAGCAATGCTGGTACCGTTGCAAGTCACTTGCCCCGCAGAGAATAGGACTGGCTCAGTGCTTAGCGACGAAGCAAATTTGCTGAGGGCGAAGACCGCCAGACGCGCGCGTATCTGGCGTGCTGCATCTTGTGCGGCTTTGCCGTTTAGATCGGCACCGGTTGATGCGGCAGTGGCAGAAGTATTCGCGATTTTGCTGGTGTCCGTTGCAGTGACTTTGACCATAGATAGCGGTACACCCAATTCATGTGCCACCACTTGCGCTACTTTGGTATGTAAGCCTTGTCCCATTTCGGTACCGCCGTGATTGACCAGAATGGTGCCATCGGTGTACACATGCACCAAGGCGCCTGCCTGATTGAGATGCGTGACATTGAAGGCGATACCGAATTTGTGTGGCGTCAGCGCCAGTCCTTTTTTGAGTATCGGACTGGAGCGATTGAATGCTTGTACCGCGGCACGACGCTGTTGATAATCGCTAGTCGTTTCTAACTCTGCAACCAGTTCGTGAATAATGTTATCGACAATTTTTTGTCCGTAATGGGTTACATTGCGACCTTCAGTATCGTTGCGACCATAGAAGTTGAGCTTACGAATATCCAGCGCATCTTTGCCCAGATTGCGGGCGATATCATCAATCACATATTCGATGGCCAACGCACCTTGCGGGCCACCAAAACCCCGGAACGCCGTATTCGACTGGGTATTAGTTTTGCCGCAGAGCGCCTTGATTTCGACATCCGACAAATAATAGGTATTGTCGAAATGGCAGACAGCGCGGGTTGCGACCGGGCCAGATAAATCAGCAGAGAAACCCGCACGCAAGACCATCTCAATTTTGGCTGCCAGAATTAATCCGTGTGCATCGTAGCCGACTTCGTATTCGTAATAAAACTCGTGGCGTTTGCCGGTCACCACCATGTCGTCATCACGATCAGCGCGCAATTTAACCGGACGTTGCAACTGCATGGCACACAAAGCAGCGCAGGCGGCCCACAATGCGGATTGAGACTCTTTACCGCCAAAACCGCCGCCCATGCGGCGACATTCAACTTGTACCTGATGCGCAGAAATCGCTAGCGCATGTGCTACCACATGTTGCATTTCGCTCGGATGTTGAGTGGAGCAATATACCTGCATGCTCCGATCTTCTTTTGGCAGCGCATAGGCAATCTGACCTTCCAGATAAAACTGCTCTTGTCCGCCGACCTGTAATTGTCCCTGCACTTTATATGGAGCACTCAGCAAGGCTTGATGCGCATCACCGCGGCGTAAAGCCATCGGTGGCAATACAAAGGATTGCGCCTCTCTGGCCGCTTGCGGCGTCAAAATCGCTGGCAAATCTTCGTATACGATCTGCGCTTTCCGCGCGGCTCTGCGCGCCAGATCATGGCTGCTGGCGACGACCACAAAGATCGGTTGACCTACATATTCGACCACATCCTCTGCCAGAATCGGATCGTCATGCAGAATTGGGCCACAATCATTGGTGCCCGGAAAATCGCTGGCGACATAGACAGCAACGACGCCTTCAGCCGCTTTCACGGCATCCAAGTTGATGCTGATTAGCTTCGCATGGGCTCGTTGCGAAAGTCCTAGGGCGGCATGCAAGGTGCCACGCAATTCGGGAATATCATCGGTATACGTTGCGGTACCGCAAACATGCAAAATCGCCGATTCATGTGGATGAGCCTGACCGACTTCTGCCCACGGAGGGATTTGCGTTTCGTGCTTCATGCTGACGCTCCTTCCAGCGTATTTGCCGCAAAGACATCCAGCGCATTGACCGGCAAGGGAGCGTCAGTGCGTGTTTCCAGCCAGAAGCGACGCAGCAAATTTTGCGCTGTTTTCATACGATATGCGGCAGAGGCACGCATGTCGGACAGCGGTGCGTAATCTTGTGCCAGTGCTGACATAGCGGCTTCTACTGTAGCTTGATTCCAAGGCTGATTTTCCATCGCGGCTTCGGCATGAGTTGCGCGCTTTGGCGTTGCTGCCATGCCGCCAAAGGCAATTCGTACCTGACTTAGCTGGTCACCATTCAATTCCGCAGAGAATGCAGCGCAGACGGCAGAGATATCCTGATCAAAACGTTTTGCTAATTTATAGGTGCGGAAAATCTGCTGTGATGTTGAGAGTGCCACCGGTACCGGTAGCGGGATCTTGACCGCAGCGACGATTTCTTCCGGAAGCAGATCTTTTTTCTGATACGCCAGATAAAAATTTTCCAAGGCTAGCGTGCGTTCACCATGCACGCTATGCAGCACAACTTGCGCTCCCAGCGCGATCAGCCAGGGCATAGAATCCCCAATCGGCGAGCCGTTGGCCACATTGCCACCTAAAGTGCCAACATGACGGATAGGCAATGAGGCAAAGCGCTGCCATAAATCATTGAGTTGCGGATAATGCTGGCAGACCGCACGGTAAGCATCATCTAGGCTCACACTGGCACCGATATGCAGCATGTCCGCATCGATAGATAGTTGATGGAGTTCTGCGACCTGTCCGAGATAAATAATGTCGCCCAGATCACGCAATTGCTTGGTCACCCACAGACCGACATCGGTAGCACCTGCTAGCAAGCAGGCAGTTGGTTTTGCGGCTCGTAACTTAGCCAGCTCTGCTAGTGTCCGCGGTGCATCAAAGCGTTGGCCTTGATGTGTATAGGCTAACGAATCTGATCGTTGCATGCTGCGCAATATCGACTTTAAATTGGCCTGATTGAAGACCGGCTTAGACTGCTTAGGCAGGGCACACATTTTATGTGCCGCGTCAATAATCGGACGATAGCCCGTGCAGCGACATAGATTGCCGGACAAGGCCTCGTCAATTTGCTTGCGTTGCAGCGGAAGGTCGCTATCGGTCTGTTTTAAATACAAATCCCACAAGGACATCACAAATCCAGGCGTGCAGAAGCCGCATTGCGAGCCATGACATTCCACCATTGCTTGTTGTACCGGATGAAGTTGATTGCCGGTCTTTAAATCTTCAACTGTGAAAACCGCTTTGCCATCCAGTGTCGGTAAAAATTGCAGACAGGCGTTGACTGACTTCATCTGTAATTCATCCTGCTTTGATGGATCTTGTGTCAGCTCGCCAATCACTACTGTACATGCGCCGCAATCACCTTCGGCGCAACCTTCTTTGGTGCCTGTGCAATGCAAATCTTCACGCAGATATTGCAGCAAAGTTTGGGTCGGAGATGCATCAATGATGTGATGCTGTTTGCCGCGGTAATAAAAACGGATGGGGTCAGACATGATTGCTCCGGCAAGTATTTTGTGAGGACTGTTGCTTAGCTGCCAAATTTGGCACAGAATGGCACACAGATAAGTAGCTTTTTCTCTTGTTACAGATTATCACTCAAGCACTAAATTGCCATACCAGAATGATGATGCGCAATATCAATCGTCAAGCATTTCAGCAGAAATTATCAATCGTAGCGAAGAAAATTTTGTAGTATTGTTCAATCGCTGTAATTAGTTCAATTGCTTAAAAATAAGACACATTAATGACATAAATAAATGGAAATACTTTCTGATCTTATTGTCAAAAATGCTAGTTTAAAGATGTATTCGAGTTACAGAAAAAACCTTGCCACACGGAAAAAATAGCGTATATTCTTTTGCCTATGTGCTTAATTTTCTTGCTTGGCGCAATGCTTGCTTGTAAAAAATTGATTCATAAACTAATCACGTACTACGCACTAAAAACGCGCATTAGCACTAAAAGCTGTATGACCACTTCTCGTTTTTATAATTGGCTATGCAATGAAAAAAGCAAGTTAGTTGATAAACCAGTACGTGGATTTTTAATTCCTTACTTCAATCAGACAGAAATATGAACTTCACAAAAATGAAGGTTGGTAAACGTTTGGGACTGGGTTTTGCATTAGTGCTTGCCCTGCTGATTGCGATCACCGCGCTCGGCATTACCCGCATGTCACAAATCCAGAGCCGGTTAGAAAAAATCGTCAACGTTAATAGTGTCGAGTCGCGTCTGATTATCGACATGCGCGCGATTGTGTACGACCGCATGGTTTCATTGCGCAATCTGACTTTGCTCAACGATGCTGATGATATGGCGCCAGAAATTGCCAAAATCGCAGAACAGTCTAAAAAATATACCGAGGCTGAAGCAAAGCTCGCTTCGATGTTTGCTGCAGAGTCTGCGACCACGCCAGAAGAGAAAGCCATGCTGGCTAAACTCAAGGAGCAAGAAAATGCTTCTGCCGCATTGCCTGCTAAAGCCCAAGAGTTGGGTATGGCAAACAATGCAGAGGTAGCTACCGTTACCCTGATCAAAAAAATTCGTCCGGTACAGAAGAAGTGGTTAGACGCTTTGGATGAGCTGGTTGTATTAGAAGATAAATTGAATGTGCAAGTCGCCCAAGATGCGCAGTCTGCTTTTGCCGCTGCGCGTAACTTGATGCTTGCATTGGGTGGACTGGCACTGCTGGCGGGGATTTTTGCCGGTGTTGTGATCACTCGCAGTTTGCTCAAACAATTGGGTGGTGAGCCTGATTATGCGGCACATATCGCCAGCCGCATTGCCGCTGGTGATTTGGCTGTTGAGATTGAAAACCATAGCAGTGACACCACCAGCCTGATCGCAGAAATGAAAACCATGCGTGACAGCCTGGTTAATATTGTTGGTCAGGTCCGTACCGGTACCGACACGATTGCCACCGCTTCCAGCGAAATCGCCAGCGGCAATCTGGACTTGTCTTCCCGCACTGAACAGCAAGCCAGTTCTCTGGAAAAAACGACCTCGTCAATGAAAGAGTTGACCACCACCGTTAAGCAAAATGCAGATAATGCGCGTGAGGCGAATCAACTTGCGGTCTCCGCATCGGAAGTTGCACGTCAGGGCGGTGTTGTAGTTTCGCAAGTGGTTGATACGATGGGATCAATCAGCGATTCCGCTAAAAAGATTTTTGACATCATTAGCGTCATCGACGGTATTGCTTTTCAGACCAATATTTTGGCTTTGAACGCAGCGGTCGAAGCAGCACGTGCAGGTGAACAAGGTCGTGGCTTTGCGGTCGTTGCAGCAGAGGTACGTAACCTGGCACAACGCAGCGCTGCTGCTGCAAAAGAGATCAAAACGCTGATTGGCAACTCGGTAGAGCAGGTTGAAATCGGTAGTAAGTTGGTTGGGCAAGCGGGTGTCACGATTGATGAAGTCGTCTCCAGCGTGAAACACGTAACCGACATCATTGCCGAAATCAGTGCTGCCAGCCAAGAGCAAAGCGTCGGTATCGAGCAAGTTAATCACGCCATCATCGAGATGGACAGCATGACTCAACAAAATGCTGCGTTGGTAGAAGAAGCCGCCGCTGCTGCGCAAAGTCTGCAAGATCAAGCCGCAGAGTTGGCAAAAGTCGTCAGCATCTTTAAACTCAATGCGCTAGAACAATCTTTTGTTAAAGTACCAGCACCAGTTCGCAAGGTTGAGGTTTCACCAATCAAAGCCAAACCAAAAACAATGGTCAAAGCCTTACCTTCTGCCAGAGCAACGGCAAAGCGCGCAGCAACCAGCAGTGCCAGCAAAACCAGCGCCAGCAGCAACGCAGCGCAGCGTAGCAGCCCAGCGAGTGCGGACGAGTGGGAAGAGTTCTAATCTAATCTGCGACCGCGACTGTAGTTGCGGTCGTAGCTTTTAATAGTTTTGCTGATCAGTTCTTATCTGGCCAAACTTTGCAACTTGTTGGTTAGAGACGTTTAACACTATTTGTGGCACAATTTTTATCTTACTTTGACAATGAAGAGTCTGTTTATGAACGCACGTTTATCCGCCATCGCCAGCGCTGTTCTACTTGCAGCGGTTGCCAGTTCTGCTATTGCAGCAGATGTAACGCCAACCATTGATAACAAATCCTGCGATCCACCAAAGTACCCAAAAGCTGCCTTGATGAATGAAGAAACAGGTACCGTATCAATGGGATTTTTGGTCGCTGTGGATGGTAAAGTCAGTGAATCAAAAGTAGAAAAGTCTAGCGGTTCCAAGAGTTTGGATAAAGCTGCTTTGTCCGCGCTGAGCCAATGTAAATTCAAACCAGGTACCAAAGACGGTAAGCCAGATCAGGTTTGGACTAAGGTAGATTTTGTTTGGAAATTAGAATAAGCCTAAGATAAGCCTAAGATAAATTTAAGCACTAGATAAGCTAGAAGTAGCTCGCTTGATATTTGTTTTGTATATCGAGTGCGGCATATACTCCCCTAGTTTTTATGCTAAATAGCCCGATTGTCTAGGTTTCTTATGGACACTCTTAAAATACTATGTGGGAGTATTTAGTATTCGTTGCGATACTTTAAGTCAATCTAAAGTAGGTTTGAACATAAAAAAAGGGAGCCATTGGCTCCCTTTTTTGTTGCTCCAGCTCGTGTGTGCTCGAGGTTTAATTCTAGCGGGGATTGCCCGACAAATGAGTAATCCCATTTTGCTTCAATTTGAATCAGAACCGGAACTCAAACTACAAAAAATCTGTAGCTGAGTTTGTAGCTAAATAGCAGCTAAGTTTGCAGTTAAGCTCTCAGTAAAGTTCTCAATAAAGCTTTATTTACTACCAGCTTCAGCCTTCAAGCCACGACGGATCAGCAAAGGATCAATCTTGGCATCCCTTCCACGGAAGCTACGGAAAGAATCCAGAGCATCTACACTACCACCGCGTGACAGCAGTTGTTGACGGAACCAGTCACCGTTTTTGCGCGTCAGGCCGCCGTTTTCTTTAAACCATTCCACTGTATCAGCGTCCAGCACTTCACTCCAAAGATAGGCGTAATAACCAGCTGAATAGCCACCGGCAAAAATATGCGAGAAGTAGGTGCTGCGATAACGTGGCGGTACTGGTGCAAAATCAACGCCAGCTTGCTTCAGCGCAGCAGCCTCAAATGCGAGCGCATCAGTCGGTACTTGGGCTGGCGTCAGTTGGTGCCAGCGTTGATCGAGTAAGGATGCAGCGATGTATTCTGTAGTGGTAAAGCCTTGATTAAACTTAGCGGTAGCACTCAATTTCGCCAACAACTCTGGTGGCATTTCTTCCCCAGTTTTGTAGTGGTGTGCATAGTTTTTCAAAACCTCTGGCCAGACTGCCCACATCTCATTCACCTGGGATGGATACTCGACAAAATCCCGCGGTACGCTGGTGCCTGAGAAGCGCGGATAACGCACGTTGGAGAACATGCCATGCAAAGCGTGACCGAACTCATGGAAGGCCGTGCGCACTTCGTCATAAGTCAACAAAGTCGGCTGACCTGCTGGTGGTTGCGGGATGTTGAGATGATTGGCAACGACCGGTAGCGTTCCGAATAAACCAGATTGCTCGACATACGCATTCATCCATGCACCACCACGCTTGTTGTCACGAGCGTACATGTCGGATAAAAACAGCGCCATCGGTTTGCCATCCGCATCAAATACTTCAAACACGCGCACTGTCGGGTTGTACACCGGCAGGTCTTTGCGTTCTTTAAAGGTAATGCCATAGAGTTTGGTCGCTGCAAAAAACACGCCATTTTCCAGCACATTACTCAGCTCAAAATAAGGGCGCAATTGGCTGTCATCAAAACTGTATTTTGCTTTGCGCACTTGTTCGCTATAAAACGCCCAATCCCATGCGGCAAGTTTGAAGCCGCCTTTTTTAGCATCGATCAGCTTTTGCATTTCTGCGGCTTCTTTCTTTGCATTCGCGACTGCGGCTGGTGACAATTCACCCAGCATTTTATTCACGGCATCCGTAGTTTTAGCGGTCTCATCTTCCAACTGATACGCGGCATGATTTGGGTAACCTAACAACTGCGCGCGTTCAGCACGTAACTTCGCCAGATCAATCGCCACCTGACGATTATCAAATTCACCGCCATGATTGCCACGCTCGATCGAGGCGTCATACAGGCGTTTGCGGATAGCACGATTCACCAGATTGGCTTCATAGGGCTGACCAGTCGTGTTCATTAACGGAATCAGATATTTGCCTTCCAGACCACGTGCTTTTGCCGCACTGGCAGCACTGGCGATCTCGTTATCGCTTAAACCTTTGAGTTCTGCTTTGGTATCTACCAGTACAGCGGACGCATTGGTTTCTTTCAACACGTTTTGGCTAAAGGTCGTGCCCAGACTTGCCAGTTGAGCATTCAGTGATTTGAGTTTGACTTTGTCGGCATCTGACAACTTAGCGCCAGCACGTACAAAATCGGTGTAATAGCGTTCCAGCAAGCGACGCGATTCAGGATCCAAGGCGAGTTGAGCACGCTGCTCGTACACTTCATTGATGCGCTGGAATAATTTGGCATTTAAGGTAATCGCATCACGATGCGCCGCCAACTTAGGAGCCAGTTCACGCGATAAAGCTTCAATCGTCGGATTGGTGTTCGCACCAGACATGCTGAAGAAAACGGTGGATACGCGCTTCAGAGTCTGGCCGGCACGCTCCATCGCAACGATCGTGTTGTCAAACGTCGGTTTAGCGGAATTGTCGGCAATACCATTAATCTCTGCCGTATGTTGCCGCATGCCTTCGGTAAACGCCGGCGCATAGTGTTCATTTTTGATTTTGTCGAAAGCGGGTAAGCCATAGGCTAAGGTACTTGCCGCTAAAAATGGATTGCTGACATAGTTATTCTCAGCAGATATGACAGATGTAGCGGGTGTAGCAGGTGCTGGCATTGGTGCAGACGGTAATGACGATTTTGCAGGCGTTGCAGGTGGTGTATCTGCTGCCATACTGGTATGGATCGCCAGGCTGGAGCAGAGCAACATGAACAGGGATTTGGACATGAGGGTCTTTTCTATCGAAGTAGTTGAAAAATGAATTCAGAAGTGACTGACAAATTGAGTGGCGAATTAGTGAATCATTTAATTGAATAAATAGATTTGAATCAATCCTGAGTAAGGCAGCAAATCATAGCACCAGAGCATGCTTAACATGTAGTAGCTCAGAGTTGACCTGACAACAACTGGTAGAAGACTGCGGCCAAATAGTTTTGCAGCAGTACGAGAGAGCCAAAAATGGAATAAGCAGCGATGCTTAGTGGCCAGAAGCGTACTATCCAACATGTTGAGTAAGATGCTCTATATCATTAACTTACTTTGAATAGGAAGGCGTAGGAACAATGGAATCTATTGTGCAGGATGCAGTTATGGCCAGGTCCGAGGGACTCTACGAAGACGCATTGCGACTGTTGAGAGGGGTATTTGGCCGCATAAGGGAAAGCGTTCCTGGCACCGATGAGTCCTACTTCATCACGATGTTCGAATGGAGTCAATTGTGCGCAGAATACTATCCAGCATATGAAGCCTTAGTCAGCGCCCGTGACGAAGAGGTGGTCTACCTGCTTAATGGCGACGATACCTTCGGTACTCGCGCAGTCGCCTGGCCGCATTCACGATTCCAAGTCATCGTGAATATGAACGAAACGCTCAATGATACCCGTGCAACATATGAGCTATTTAAGCAACTCTTGTCGCTACAGCCAACATTCGCACATCGCGAAGCTTCTTTTGCTTTGCCAGCCATAGTGGAGGCTGAGGACTTTGTTCTGGCGACTCGCTACCTTGCGGACCCATTACCTCGATTAAAGGAATTGAATCAGTTGGCGGCTCAGTTACCCCTGTTCCCGCCGATCTCTGTGGCGCCGCGCTTAGCCGCCGAGCTGATGAATTTTATGCGGGACGTGATATTAGGTGCGACTGTCTTAGAGGGACTGGGAAAAGATGCTGAGGCAAGATCTTTACGCGATGCTGCACTGACGGGTATCGCATCGGACGAAATCCGCGCACTCGCGAATCTGGAGATTGCAGTACCTGATACGATCATGCGTGAATTAAGCTCTCACCAGACGCGCCTCCATGAAGCATCCAACAAAGAATAAGCAATGGAAAGTAAGTCGCCGATGTCTGGCAAAAACCGAGCAGGTGCTGAACTTGAAGCAGGTTTATATATATGATTTTGGTTTAGTGTTTAAAAAGGAATATCGAATATTGTCTGAAATTCGATGCCGTCCTAACTAAGACATCAGTCTTTTTCCATAAACCTTTGCAGACGTTGCACACCCAACTCCAGTTTGTCTAAAGAGCTGGCAAAGCACCAGCGCACATAGCCTTCGCCTTCATTGCCAAAAGTACTGCCCGGTGCCAGCCCGAGTCCTACTTCTTTCACCAGACGTTTGCATAAACTGAGTGTGTCGGTTGCGCCGTCAAAACGGAAAAATAAATACATCGCACCTTTGGGTTTGGGCGTTGTAATGCCGGGTAAATCATTCAGACTTTGATACAGAAAATCGCGCGCGGCCTGATAACGTATCAGTGTGTTCTGTACGATGGGCTCGCCTTGCTCCAGTGCGGCGATGGCAGCGGTTTGGATGAAGCCGGGGGCGCAGGAAGTGTTAAATTCGATCAGCTTGCCGAGGTCTGCCATCACGCTTAATGGTGCGACGATCCAGCCTAGACGCCAGCCCGTCATGAGCCAGGATTTTGAAAAACTATTGGTAGAAATTACCCTATCTTCCGGGCTGGCGATATCCAAAAACGAGGGCGCGCATGCTAATGCTGATGGATCGTTGCTGACGCTGCCACTGACGCTGCTGCTATCGTTGTACACCAGACGTTCATACACATCGTCTGCCAAAATCCAGATGCCGTGTTGACGACAATGTGCCAAGACGATTTCTTGCTGATCACGTGGCATGACCCAGCCGGTCGGATTATTCGGTGAGTTAAGCATCAGCATTTTAGTATCGGGCGTTAAAGCATTTAGCAGCAACGGCAAATCTAATTCCCAGCTCAGACCAAATTGCAGAGGCACAGTGACCATGTTTGCACCGAGTATCTTGGGGATTTCGGTTAAGTTTGGCCACAGCGGTGTGACTGCGACGACTATGTCGCCGGGATTCAAGATGGTCTGCGCCACCAGCATTAAGGCCGATACGCCAGATGAGGTCACGGCAATACGTTCCATGCTGATGGGCTGATGCAAGCGCGACAGGTAACTTGCAATGGCTTGCCGCAATGCAGGAATACCGTAGTTATGGGTGTAAAAAGTATCGCCAGCATCCAGCGCCTGTTTTGCCGCATCGCGGATAAATTGCGGCGTCATCTGATCGGGTTCGCCAAACCAAAAAGGCAAAACATCCGTCATACCTATGCCTGCATTAGCCACTTCACGTATCTGTGATGCACCGAGTTGCTGGACGATAGGGCGGGCTTGTGGCAAGAACATAGCAGACCTTTGTATTGATGATGTTGGTAAAGGATTTGAGCGTTGACGATACTCGCTCCGAGTGTAGCGCAAACTTTGTGGATTTGGGTTCGACTTGGACTCTGTATGATTTCTGATGCGAGCTATCAGCGCGTACTAAGTCAGCCAGAGAGTGATTGCTTCTTTTGTCATGGCAGTCAATCAAGCTGGGTTTGCTTATCTGTCCGAAAATGGCTAGAAATAGTCAGGCGGATGCCGTATAAAGATGGCTTCAGAAGCGAAAAAATCGCCATACCAACACGACCTTGGTCATCACAATCTAAACGGCAATGAGCACGATAAATTTATCCGATTTCTCTACCACGTTTAACGATACTGTCGAACGCGACCTGTATTTTTATCGTGCTTTGTCCGCCAAGGACAGTCGTTTTGACGGCGTATTTTTTGCTGGCATCAGTACGACCGGCATTTATTGTCGTCCGGTTTGCCGGGTCAAAATACCACGCGCATCTTCTTGTCATTTTTTTGATAGCGCTGCGGCGGCAGAGGTAGCGGGTTTCCGGCCTTGTCTACGCTGTCGTCCTGAGCTTGCGCCCTATGCTTTACAACAAAATCTGGCCTATGCCGTATGGCAGCGAATTGCCGCCGGTGCCTTGAATGATGCCGGGATAGAAGCGTTGGCGCTGCAAGTCGGTTTGTCTTCGCGCCAATTACGCCGCGTGTTGTTACAGCAGTTTGGGGTGACGCCGGTTGAACTGGCGCAGACGCAGCGGCTTTTATTCGCTAAAAAACTGCTGCAAGAAACTCACTTGTCAATGGCAGAAGTGGCTTACGCCGCAGGCTTTGGCAGCGTGCGGCGCTTTAATGCGTTGTTTGCTAGTCGTTACAAAATGGCGCCCGGATCGATACGTCGCACGGCGTCAGAAGAGAGTGAGGGTTTGGTCTTGCGCCTGGCGTATCGCCCGCCTTATGCCTGGGATGCGTTGATGGCCTATTTACGCGGGCGCGCCATGCCGGGGCTGGAGGCGGTATTGGATCACGACGGCATCTACTCCTATATTCGCACTGTGCAATTGGAAGGTAAAACTGGCTGGCTACAAATTACGCATGTGCCAGACAAGCAGCAACTCGCTTTAAAAGTTGCCCCCGCATTGTCAACGGTGCTGATGCCCTTAATCGCCAAGGTGCGCCAGCTTTGTGATCTGGAAGCGAATCCCGTGGTGATTCAATCGCATCTGGCAAATGATCCCTTGCTGGCGGCACAAATAGACCGCACCCCGGGTTTGCGGGTGCCGGGTGCATTTGATGTGTTTGAGCTGGCGATCCGCGCCGTACTTGGGCAGCAAGTCAGCGTCGCCGGCGCGACCACCGTCTCTGGCCGACTGGTGCAGCGGTTTGGTGAGGTGACCAGCACGCCGTTTGCGGCCATTGGTTTTCACTTCCCTAGCCCCGCCAGACTGGCGCAATTATCGGTGGAAGACATCGCGCAGATTGGCGTCCCAAAAAGCCGCGCCGCGACTATCCAAAACGTCGCACGATTCGCGCTTGACGGTGGTTTGCAACGGCAACTGGGACTTAATTTTGATGAAGTCGTTACCCAGTTAAAAACGGTGGTTGGCATTGGCGAATGGACCGCTCAATACATTGCCTTGCGTGCTTTGCGCTATCCCGACGCTTTCCCTGCGGGTGATTTAGCACTGCAAAAAGCCGCGGCTGTATTGCCGGAAGTCCGGCTGACCGAGAAGCAGTTGCACCAGCGCGCAAACGCCTGGTCACCCTGGCGCGCGTATGCCGCACTGCTGTTATGGCAATCACTGAGTAAGGAAAGTAAAGATGGAAAATAAGAGCGGATTGCGCAGATCAGGTTGATGCGCTTGGCAGCCATCGAAAAATCATGATCTCTTCTACTGTTGCTACCACTCAGGTAATTAATGCAAGCTTTCAAATAATTTTATAGTGATCCGAGAATCGTCATGTTTTATACCCAAATTAATAGCCCACTGAAGACCATGTTGTTAGCCGCGACCGAACAAGGCTTAGCTGGCGTGTATTTTGAACAGCATAGCCATTTTAAAGGCAGTGAGGGCTGGATCAGGCAAGACAGCCATCCGGTCTTGCAACTCGCAGCGCAGCAACTGGACGAGTATTTTTCAGGACAGCGCCAGATGTTTGATATCCCGTTAGCTGATTCGCTAGGGACGGCGTTTCAAAAAGCGGTGTGGCAAATCTTACGTAGTATTCCTTATGGCAGCACCATGAGCTACGGCGAGATCGCTCAACAGCTCAACAACCCGGGCGCAGTGCGTGCGGTGGGCGCTGCCAATGGTCGCAACCCGGTGTCGATTATTGTCCCTTGCCACCGGGTGATCGCCAGTTCCGGCGCGTTGACGGGTTATGCGGGCGGTTTGCAAAATAAGCAGTGGTTGCTGGCGCTAGAGGGACAGCGTTCTTTGTTGTGAAGCAGATTTTGCACTGATGAAAACCCCGGAGAACAGCCAGTCAATCACGTCGATTCATAGAGTGAAAATAAATTACTCCCTATAAGTATATTTAAGTTGTCCATATAATGATTGGACAATAAAGGGGGTTTTATCAAAAAAATAGGGGAGTATATTTATGTTTGGTAGTTATTTGATTTTATTAAGGCACTCAAAAAACTCCTTATATTTACTTAATATCTAGTTAGTAGCGACTTAATATCGACTTGTTAGCGCGCCAGCTTTACGCAAGCTGTGCGTAATTCACACACTGTCCAACAATATTTACTCTGCGACTTTCACTTTTTGTCTTGCACCAACTCGGATAAAAAGCACGCCAACAGTGCGGTACAGCCAGTATTTGCACACCATCTGAGAAAAATCCCCCAGCCTGGCTATATACCATCGCACCATGTTGATGCGCGGCAACTAATATGGTTTTTGCGAATATCTCCTATACGAATAATCAATTTTTACAGATTTGTGCACTGCAGTATATTGAAGTCACCAAGAGCGGTTTTGCTGCAAATGTAACCTTAAAAAATCCACTTTTGTTGTCGCGCATCTATTTGATTCTTATTTGGTTTCACCACATTCTTCGGAGGTTTTATGTCTGCAACTACTCGTCATTGCTACGCCATTGCTGCCTTGTTACTGGCGGTCGCTTCTGCTCCTACATTCGCTGCAGAGATCAAAAGTCCTTTCGATACGAAGAACTGTGAAATGCCTGCTTATCCAGATAAATCACTCAGCCAAAGTGAAGAAGGCATGGTCAAGTTGCAGTTTTTAACCGATACCGCAGGCAAGGTGGTCGATGCCAAAGTAGTCCAGTCTAGCGGACATCGCAGTCTGGATAATGCGTCACTGAATGCGGTAAAAGAATGCAATTTCAAACCGGTAGCGACCGCTCAGTTAGTCGCCAAAAACTGGAGCAATATCTCGTTCGTGTGGTTGATGGAATAAGGTTTGCGTTTCGTCCGTATTGCAAGAATTGGTTGATTTGAATTTGAAACTGAATTTCAAACTGAATTTCAAACTAAGTTTGAAAAGTTAAATTTGGATGTCCAATCATTCTGCGGCTTCTAGCCTGTTTTTGGCTTGTAAGCCACAGAATGATTGGACTTCTATTTTTAAACACTTAAACCATCATTATTCCCTGTATTTCAAATATTTCATCTACCAGAAACAATCTCGGCATAAGCTACTGGTTTTCACAAAATTAATCATTTGTCGAGGGCTATGTATGTCGTTATATCAATTTCGCTCACCGCTGGTGCGGTTGAGTGTTTTATCACTTCTTGCGGTGCTGAGCGCCTGTAGTACTGTAAAAAGTACATCTGCACCAGACCAGTCTTCATTGCCCGCAGCAGGTAAAAGTGGCGTGCTGTATTCGTGGGTAGTGTTGGGTGAAAACGGCCAAGCGGTGGCGCGCAGTGTGACGCAAGACGCGGTTTGCCCGTCTATGATCATTGATGGCACACCACAAATTATGCAGGTGCGTGCCGCTGCGGGCACTGTGATGCAACGTGTAACCGCCAGTAGTGCGGATGATTCTAAGCCTTCTGATTTTCCTATTCTGACGTGTGAAGCGACATTAAGCCCAGCAATCAAATCGGCCAGTATTGCGGGTCAAAATTTGCCACTTCCTAAAGCCGCGCCGCAAAAAATTATCGTAATCGGTGACACCGGTTGCCGTATGAAGAAGACGGATAATTATTACCAACCGTGTAATGACGTCAGCAAATGGGCATTCCATGATGTGATTAAAACCGCAGCGACATTTAAACCCGATTTAGTCATCCATGTCGGCGATTATCACTACCGGGAAAATCGCTGCCCCGACGGCAATGCGGATTGCGCCGGCAGTCCTTGGGGTTATGGCTGGGATACCTGGAATGCCGATTTTTTTGCGCCAGCCGCACCTTTATTGCGTGTTGCACCTTGGGTATTCGTCCGTGGCAATCATGAGAGTTGCGTCCGTGCAGGCCAGGGCTGGTGGCGCTTGATGGACCCGCGTCCTTTGCTGGCGGGGCGTGATTGTAATTTGCCACAAGAGGATTTAAGCGGCGATTACAGCGCACCGTATGGCGTCCCTCTGGGTAAGATCGGGACTGATGACGCACAGCTGATCGTCTTTGATTCTGCCAAAGTCCCGAATAAAGTCTTGGCAAAAACCGACCCTGCGTATGCCTTGTATATGAACCAGTTCAATCAGGTAGAGCAACTGTCCAAGCAAGCTAGCTTCAATATTTTTGTCGACCATCATCCTATACTCGGGTTTGCGCCGGAGAAGAAAAAAGGTGGCCCGGTGGATTTCAAACCAGGTAATGCCGCCCTGCAGGATCTGATGCAAAACATTCATTTTGCTCGTTTGTTCCCTGACAATGTGCAAGCCGTTTTATCAGGTCATGTGCATTTGTTTGAGGCGATTACCTTCAGCACCGATCACCCGACGCAATTTGTGACAGGTAATGGCGGCTCGTCGCTGGATATTCCTATGCCTAATTTACGTCCTGCCACGGCGACACCGTTTATGGGGGCTGAGGTGGATTACTTTAGCAACACCAACGATGTCGGCTTTATGACCATGGAGCGCGAAGCACAGGGCTGGAAGATGCAAGCCTGGAATAAAGACGGCAAGTTGATGACCATCTGTTTGCTGAAAAATGGCAAAACTACTTGTGAAGCTGCTACGCAATAGTCATCTGGATAATAGATTTTTCTATGTCGTATTATGAAAAAAGCGAGACAAGAGTTGTCTCGCTTTTGATCACTCGAATTAATTTCATATACTGATCGTTGAAAAGCTGTTGCAGCGTGTCGCTAAGAGAAAATGTTATCGACTTGCAAAAAATCTCGTTCGGTATGTACGGTATTTACAAACAAGCGGATCATCTTGACACTATTTTTTGTGATCTGGTGGTGGTTTGGAGCAGCGTGTGATTTCACAACTACCACTGCTCCCGTGATCAACCCCTAGTTAAAAATAGCCTTTGAGTGACACCATATAGCTTCGCGGTGCTTGCCATTGATATTGATCTAACGCCATTGTTGCACCAGTAGATATAGCAGTCACTTTTTGGCTATTGGTGATGTTATAAATACTGAACTGTACTTTAAGCTTTTTGATCATCGATCCCAAATCGCCGAAGGTATAGGCTGCGTTCAGATCGGTATTTCCATACCCATCAATTTTATAGGCTGCTGGTTCGTTGTTGACCGCATACTGATCGCCCACTTGTTTATAGATTAATGAAGCGTTCCAAGGTCCTTGATTAAATAGCAGGCCCAGAGCAGCCGTCATTTTTGGTGCTTTTGCGATTGTGCCGACGCCAGCAGTGTTGTTGCTCTTAAATTTTGCACTATTGTATGAATAATTTGCATATAGCGCCCACCCTCCATCAACTAGCCAAGTTCCTTCCGTTTCAAAACCTTTATAAACTGTGCCGCCCTGATTGAAAAAGACGGTCTGACCGGCTACGACACTGGAGCCAATTTGATTATTAAAATCGATGTAGTAAACGTCCGCCGCAAAATGGAACCGGTCCGATTTATGCACGCCTCCAAACTGGTAGTTTGTAGTCGTTTGAGGGTCTGGTGTATTACCTGGATTAGTAACCTGCAAAGCAGTCCCTAAAATCGGTACTTGCATACCTTTAGCATACTGAAGATAAAGCGCATCGTCCTTATCTAACATATGGTTCACTGTGAGGAAGGGAAGGCTTGACGTAAAAGTCTCAGAGAAATTAGCGGCGATGTTGGAGCCTTGGTTCTTAATTGCATCGACACTGCGCGTAAAGTGCGAATATTTGAATCCTGGTGTAACTGTGGTGCTATCCGTTACAGCCCATTCGAACTCGACGAAAGGTTGGTATTGTTTCCAGCTAGAATCTTGATTGAATTTCGTACCCTTACCAGCCAAAGTGGGATCCAGCAGTGTCATAGTGGATACGTCCAGGCCATACTGGTGACGTATCGTATCTGACTGCTCTAACCATAAACCGGCACGCAACAGGCCATTAGAAAATTCTTTAGTCGCTTTCAAAATATCGCCAGTTACGCGATAGTGATTTAACTTGTCATAGCCTAAAACTCCACCTGCCGGCACTTTAGCGCCGCTATACGAACTGGCATTAGTGCCTGCGCCGGCAGCGATGACGCCATGACCTAAATAGCCGCTTGCATCAAATCCTGCGATAGTTTGATTATCGTAAAAATAGCTATAGAGATTGTTATCTGTTTGGAAGCCGTTACCCCAGTCAGATTGCAGGCGGAGGTATTCAAAATCCGTTTTTTTATGAACTGTGTTGTAGCCATAATAACCTTGGCTAGTTGGGTCATTGTTAAGGCTGTAGTTCTTGCCGAATAAAGCAGCCTGAGCCAAAGTCGCTCCGGAAGTCGAGTCTGGTAACGCAGCCTTGATGTCGTTGTAGGTAGCAAACACAGTGAGCCGCGTATTGCTACCGAGTTTCTGCTGGTACTTTGCAACGAAATTCGCGCCATCCATCGTGTTGTAACTGAGGTAGCCATCGCTCTTGATTTGTTGCACATTCAATTGTAAGGTTGAGCCGTTCTCACCAAATTTTCCGCTCTCAAAGCCGATACCGTATAAATTTGTGTTCCAGTTGCCGTGCGAGAAATATACTTCTGTCGCCGCTTTGGCCGCGGGTGTTTTGGAATATAAATTTATACTTCCCCCATATGTTGCCTGCCCAAGATTACTAGCATTGCCCGGGCCGCGTTCTACAACCACACCGCCGATGACCGCCGCTGGAAAATAAGCGGTCGAATGATGTGTCGGGTCATTGGTATCGCCGAAAGGGATACCATCCCAAGTCACGTTATATTGCGAATCCTGAAATCCACGCAGTACAGTTTTAGTATCTGCTGCGCCTGGTCCATTCGATGACGGTTGGGTCGACGCACCAGGAGAAATACCAGCAATCGTGTTGAAATTACCTGTTGGCGCTACCGATTGTTCGATATAAGCACGTGAAATAATTGATTGTGGTTCCGTCGTAGTCAGATTTACCTGGGTAGGAGCAACCGCCGCAACTGAATCGCGTTTGGCGGCAACTTCAACTATTTGACCTGCGCCGCTTTGTGAGCCCACCGAGCCAAGGTTCACGGATTCTTGGCCGAAAGCAAGGTATGGGAGACTCAGAGACAATAGTGAAACTGATAATGCCTGATTCAAGTAGCGCTTACGAAATGGAATTGCATGAAGCATCTTGTTACTCCTGGTATTGAAATACATTGAGAGATAAAGCTATCGTTTTGCGGCGTATTAGATTGTCACTAAGCTCAGTGAACTATTTTGTCGCCGAAAATACTTGGAGTGAGATGAACAGTGCAAGGCAAGCACTCAGTGCTACTTCGTATGAAGAATGCCTTACAAAAGAGCCCGCACAGAAGGCATGTATGTTGCGGAATGTTTGTTACTTACCGATGACAGTACCCCTGATCTTGTCTCTAAGTTGCAAAATCACGACACACTTGGTTAGACCAATATCCTGCGATAAAACTTAGACGAGGAGGATTGAACTGCAGCTGTCGATGTTGAAAATTGAACATCCTCACCTCGATAAAACACATCATAAAAAAATCGCCAGCCTGATTCGCGGTTTTTTTATCAGCGGATAGTGCAATCTTCGCTATGTCTTTGTTAGCGTTGGGAAAAAATCGTAAATCCCTAAAAAAACGATATACTCCCCACTTTATTTATGTATAACAATGCTATCGTCCAGTATTTATAAGGGTAAAAAAATATACGTAGTGGGAGTATATTTTTCGGTGAGGGTTAATTTGACTCAGTTTGTGTGAGGACAATGCGCGATGCCAGTTTTTTTATTGGCTATACGTCAATCAGGAATACATGTTGATTCTCACATTTTCATGTGTTCACCGTAATATAATCGGCGAGGGTATTGCCTATCAGCTTTTTACTGGATAGATTATGAGAACTTTTTTTCACCCGCTTTTCGGACTATTGGGTGTCGTTATATTGCTCTCCGCCTGCCAAAAAAAACCGGCGCCAGATAATTCTAATGTGACTGCATCAGCTGACCAGACGGCTGCATCGGCGACCGCGCCAACAGGTATCGTAAAAAATGCAATACGCCACACCGAAGAGACTGCCGATGTCACCAAGTGGATGGAAATGGCTTCAAGTAAAACGCCCGCGCAACTTGCTGAGGAAGCCAGATTAGCGAAAATCGCTAAAGATACGAAGTTGGAGCAAGAGGCAAAATTAGCGTTGGACGCCAAAACGCTTGCAGCTAAAACGACAGTAATTCCGCCGGTAGCTCCGCTTGTGCATGATCCTGTAAAAACAACTGCTGCTGCGGTCACACCACCAGCAACCGCCACCGCAATAAAACAGGCAGACGCACCACCGCTCCAGGTGGCTGCTGTACTACCTAAACCTGTACCCGCAGTAGTTGCAACACCAACGCCTGCGCAATCACAAGTACAGACACAAGAAAATACAGAGCAAAACCAACCAAAACTCTTGTCTAGCGTTCAGCCGACATTCCCAGTTACCGCCACCTTGGCCGGTGTGACTGAGGGCTCTGTGACTACGCGTATCAGCATTGGTAGCGACGGTAAAGTACTGCAAGTTGAGATTGTCAAAGCCAGACCAACTAAGGTTTTTGATAAAGAAGCGATCGCTGCGTTATCGCAATGGAGGTACGCACCGCTGGCTAGTCCGCAAACAAAAATAGTGGAATTGAGTTTTCAAAATGTACTTAAATTATTGACGAGCGTACAGCCTTTATTTCCAGCTGCTGCAACCCAGGCAGGCGTGACAGAAGGTCTTGTGAGTGCTCGCATCAGCATTGGTACCGATGGCAAGGTAAGCCAGGTCGAGATTATTAAATCTAAACCGACTAAATTATTTGATAAAGAAGTGATTGCCGCCGCATCGCAATGGAAGTACGCGCCGATCTCTAGTCCTCAGACAAAAATACTGGAATTCAGTTTGAAACAGAGTAATTGAGGCAGCCGCTCAGAGGGAAAAAACAAGAGGCAATACCGAACGCAGAGAAGAAAATAAAGCTAGCTAACCAACTACTCTAAACTAAAAAACAGTGGAAATCTTATTCCACACGAGCAAATTACATACTTGTTGCGAAATTGCTCGCAATCATTTTTCAAACTTGATAAAAAATACCAATCGGCTAAGCTAGGATAAAAATAAAAATAAAAATAGAGTATTAATCCTAAATCGTTGCTTTGTGGTAACTTAGCGCCCCTTGAGCGCAAACCGGACATAAATCGAATAATTATCGATTAATTATTGAGTAGCTACAGGTCGGTGATACATTCGTTGCATGCTAGCCATTGACTACTGATTGATCATTTTTTCGACTATCTGTCCGTGCATTTCAGATCACACCAAATCACTCAAGTCTCTCACCACGAGAGATGAACACCTGTTGTTTGAGAGAGTAATTTACCACTACGTTTTACTAAAAAGGAACTATATGAAACTAAAGCCCTACCTCGGCCTGCTTGCATTGCCATTGGCAATTTCCACAGCCTACGCCGCAGATATACCTGATGGTCCGACGATTACGATCAGCGGCTTTGGCACAGCAGCGTTAACCCGCGCCTCCACGGATGACGCAGAATTTGCTCGTGTCGCCCAACTAGGCGGCGTTAAAACCAGCGCAGGTACTGGTGTGGATTCTAATTTTGGTATACAAGCTACCGCCAAAATGAACGACTGGCTTTCATTCACAGCGCAAGGCTTAGTACGCAAACACGTCACCGACGAGTTTGGCGGCGAACTCGCCTGGGCCTTCGCCAAATTCAAAGTCACCGACAATTTAAATGTCCGCGTAGGCCGTATGGGACTCCCGGTCTACATGATCTCCGACTACCTCAATGTAGGCTACGCCAGCACCTACCTACGTCCACCGGTAGAAATGTACAGCCAGGTCAACTTAGAAAATGTTGACGGTGTAGATGCGATATATCAAAGCTCGTTTGGCGAAAGCACACTGACAACACAGGTCGCAGCAGGACAAAGTGAAACAAAGGGCAACGGCAACTCCTACACCGCGAAATTTAAAAGCATAGCCGGACTCAACATGGTGTTAGAGAATGGACCTTTTACGGTTCGCTTCGGACATATCTACACAAAATTTAGCGTTGATGACTCCCCCTCTTTAAATGCAGTAGTCGGTGGTTTAAACCAATTTGGTTTCACATCCCAAGCCAATAGCCTCAAACTCCACGACAACAAAGCGACGTTCACCTCGCTTGGACTCACCGTCGACTGGAAAAATATTTTAGTACAAACGGAATACGGCAAACGTAAATCAGAGAGCGTCTCCTTACCAGACACCTCCTCCTGGTACACCATGTTTGGCTACCGCTTTGGCAAATTTACTCCATACTTCACTCACGGCTCTGTCAAACAAGACAGCCCAAGAACGGTCGCAGGATTACCAACGACAGGACCCTTAGCAGGATTAACTGCAGGTGCCAACGCATTGGCATCACTGGCACCGATACAAACCAGCAATAGTATTGGCATACGTTGGGACTTCAACAAATCCGCTGATCTGAAAATACAGTTTGACAGATTGTCTCCAGAAAATGGCGCCGGTACCTTCGTGAACGCCAAGCCAACATTCCAGGGTCCTGTGAATGTCGTTGCGGCTGCTATTGATTTCGTATTTTAAGGGGGACGACATGAAAAAAATTATTCAAGCCAGTCTTGTTACCGCCAGCCTGACGCTTTTTGCTATTCCAGCAATGGCAGAAGTTGTTGCCATCGTTAGCGCAAAGAGTGCCGCTTCTGCTATGTCGGCAGATGAGGTAGCACAATTTTTCCTTGGTAAATCTGCCAAATTAACGCCAGTAGATCAGCCGGAGAGTTCTGCAATTCGCTCAGAGTTTTATAAAAAAGTAGCGGACAAAGAGCCATCTCAGGTGAAGTCGATTTGGTCGAAACTGGTCTTTACCGGTAAAGGTACTTTACCTAAAGAATATGGCTCTAGTGCGGACGTCAAAAAAGCCGTTGCTGCAGATGCTAATTTGATCGGTTATATCGAAAAATCTGCGGTCGATTCCAGTGTCAAAGTAGTCGTCAGTCTTCCATAAGCCTGGTTCAGGTTTGCGCTCTGTTGTGAGTAAATGTTTCTGCAACAGAGCGCTTTAGTTTTGATTTCATTTTCGAATTCAGTTTAAGTCGTAATCTCTTTAGATTTGCAATGTAATTTGTTGTTGTGCTTTTTTAGTATTGGCGGTTCATTTCATTTGTTTTGATGATTTTCCGTTGTATTACATGCATGATGTTCAATATAAAAGAGGCGTTTATGAAACTAAAGCCCTACCTCGGCCTGCTTGCATTGCCATTGGCAATTTCCACAGCCTACGCCGCAGATATACCTGATGGTCCGACGATTACGATCAGCGGCTTTGGCACAGCAGCGTTAACCCGCGCCTCCACGGATGACGCAGAATTTGCTCGTGTCGCCCAACTAGGCGGCGTTAAAACCAGCGCAGGTACTGGTGTGGATTCTAATTTTGGTATACAAGCTACCGCCAAAATGAACGACTGGCTTTCATTCACAGCGCAAGGCTTAGTACGCAAACACGTCACCGACGAGTTTGGCGGCGAACTCGCCTGGGCCTTCGCCAAATTCAAAGTCACCGACAATTTAAATGTCCGCGTAGGCCGTATGGGACTCCCGGTCTACATGATCTCCGACTACCTCAATGTAGGCTACGCCAGCACCTACCTACGTCCACCGGTAGAAATGTACAGCCAGGTCAACTTAGAAAATGTTGACGGTGTAGATGCGATATATCAAAGCTCGTTTGGCGAAAGCACACTGACAACACAGGTCGCAGCAGGACAAAGTGAAACAAAGGGCAACGGCAACTCCTACACCGCGAAATTTAAAAGCATAGCCGGACTCAACATGGTGTTAGAGAATGGACCTTTTACGGTTCGCTTCGGACATATCTACACAAAATTTAGCGTTGATGACTCCCCCTCTTTAAATGCAGTAGTCGGTGGTTTAAACCAATTTGGTTTCACATCCCAAGCCAATAGCCTCAAACTCCACGACAACAAAGCGACGTTCACCTCGCTTGGACTCACCGTCGACTGGAAAAATATTTTAGTACAAACGGAATACGGCAAACGTAAATCAGAGAGCGTCTCCTTACCAGACACCTCCTCCTGGTACACCATGTTTGGCTACCGCTTTGGCAAATTTACTCCATACTTCACTCACGGCTCTGTCAAACAAGACAGCCCAAGAACGGTCGCAGGATTACCAACGACAGGACCCTTAGCAGGATTAACTGCAGGTGCCAACGCATTGGCATCACTGGCACCGATACAAACCAGCAATAGTATTGGCATACGTTGGGACTTCAACAAATCCGCTGATCTGAAAATACAGTTTGACAGATTGTCTCCAGAAAATGGCGCCGGTACCTTCGTGAACGCCAAGCCAACATTCCAGGGTCCTGTGAATGTCGTTGCGGCTGCTATTGATTTCGTATTTTAAGGGGGACGACATGAAAAAAATTATTCAAGCCAGTCTTGTTACCGCCAGCCTGACGCTTTTTGCTATTCCAGCAATGGCAGATGTGGTTATTGTGGTGAACCCTAAAAATCCCCTAGCAAATATGACGCCGGAACAAGTGGCGCAGTATTTTCTCGGTAAATCTACTACTTTTACACCGTTAGATCAGCCGGAAAACTCAGCCATACGAGCGGAATTTTATAAAAAAGTGGCAGATAAAGAGCCATCACAAGTAAAGGCAATTTGGTCAAAATTGGTCTTTACCGGCAAAGGTACTTTACCTAAAGAATATGGCTCCAGCGCCGAAGTAAAGAAAGCGGTTGCGTCTGATTTGAATGCGATCGGCTATATTGAAAAATCCAGTGTAGATGTTACGGTTAAAGTCATCGCGAATTAATGGCTGTATTGAGTAGATGTAACTCAGGATCGATTATTTTTTATGTCAGACTCTGGTGAGAGTAAAAAAAATAAATGTAATGCGCAGCTAGCGCGTACAAGAGCAAAGCGTGTGTTAAGAAACAATATTTTTCATTGTTTTGACAAAACAAGCTAGGCTATTTCCCTGTATCTTTTGGTTTACACGTATCGTGTTTAGTAGTTGAGACACTCAGCAATTGATAACGATTTCGTTCATTTGAATTATTAGCAAGTAAAGGCGAAGACATGAGCATTAAACGCAGAATATGGGCCTTACCAGTCATTGCCACGGTCATTTTCGGTGTTGGTCTGGCAGTCAGTGTATATTTTTCTACCATAGCGATTTCGTCGATTAAAGCTACTGCTGATGTCGACTATCCTGTACTCGACCGCGCAAAAATTTTGTCCTCCGATGTTCAGGGTTTGACCGACATGTTGAGGGACGCCGTATCTGAAGGTGATAAAAAGCGTATTGATGCGGTGGCTGAGACTGCCAAAAAAGTGAAAGAAAAACTCAAAAAATTAGGTGAAGTGCCAGGTCAAAAAGCACTCTCCGATAAATTAAGCGGCGAGTTTGATGCCTATTATGCGCCCGCCCTAAAGGTCGCCAAAATCATGCTGGAGATTGAGCAAGGTGATCCGCAAGCAGAGATCGGCACCATGCAAAGTGCGTTAAAAATCTTGCAGGCCGATTTGACCAAAACCGTAGAAACGGCACAAAGTCAATTCAGCATGGGTATTGAGAAAAGCGGCGATAACGTTCGCAACGTGCTTTACACCGCAATTTTGGTCGCACTGATGGTGACAATTTCTTTGGGTGTAGTGTCCTTCTTTGTCGTGCGTACGATCTGGCAACAATTAGGTGGTGAGCCAGAATATGCCCGCGAAATCGCTGCTGCCGTTGCTGCCGGTGATTTGAGTATGGAAATCAGTGTCGATGGCGAACATGGAGCGAGTTTGCTATCTGCCTTGCAAGAAATGCAGGTGCGTTTGCAATCTATGGTCTCTGACATTAAAACGTCTGCAGAAACCATTAAAGTTGCCAGCTCAGAGATCGCTTCTGGTAATGCAGACTTATCCAGCCGTACCGAATCGCAAGCCAGTAGCCTGGAAGAAACCGCCAGCTCGATGGAGACATTAACCGATACCGTAAAACAAAATGCCGACAATGCACGTCAGGCAAATCAGTTGGTACAAAGCGCCTCCGGCGTGGCAGTTAAGGGCGGAAATGTGGTGAGCCAGGTGGTAACAACCATGGCGGAAATTAATCAGTCCTCTAAAAAGATCGTCGACATTATTGCGGTGATTGATGGCATCGCATTTCAAACCAATATTCTGGCACTGAATGCTGCAGTAGAAGCGGCACGCGCAGGTGAGCAAGGCCGTGGTTTTGCGGTGGTTGCCTCTGAAGTACGTAATTTGGCGCAAAGAAGTGCCGCAGCCGCAAAAGAAATCAAAACTCTGATCGGTGACTCAGTCGATAAAGTTAATATCGGTTCGCAATTGGTGGATCAGGCCGGTAATACGATGGATGAGATCGTTGCCTCGGTTAAACGCGTCAGCGACATCATGGCGGAGATTACATCAGCCAGCCAAGAGCAAAGTGCAGGCATACAAGAGGTGAGCGTCGCTATCGGCCAGATGGACGAGATGACACAGCAAAACTCCGCCTTGGTAGAACAGGCCGCTGCGGCTGCAGAGTCACTGGAAGAGCAAGCGGATCATCTGACCCAAGCACTCGATGTGTTCAAGCTATCGTCTGCGGCACCGGCACCGGCACCGGCACATGGCATCAAAGCACGACCCGCTAGTCCTGCTGTGAAGACAAAGGCCTACCAGGCAACGGCAATAGGAATGGATTAGATTCCCGAGTCTGATGTCAGAATAGTGACATCAATTCGTTTCCTCCCGTCCGCTTGATTGGCTTCAAGCGGATTTTTTATGCCTGAAAAACTGAATACAAATTGAATCAATACCGTTGTTCAGGAGTGTAAAGCGTATACATTTTCTATAATTACCCATACATTCAGTAATCCCCTATACATTAATCACAGACTCATCAGACATATATTCTCTAAGCAATATTTTTCAGCATCTTGTTTGGCAATTCCCGATCGTTATTACTTCATTGGAAGGACTTACCGTGAAATTGTTTTATGACCTGAAGATTTCGGCAAAACTATTTGTGGGCTTTATTACCTTGTTATTGCTCACCTGCTTTCTCGGTGTGTTTTCTATCTATCAATTAGCTCAGGTGAACCAGACCACCACGGATCTCGGTACCAACTGGTTGCCGAGTGTTGATGCCGCGATGGGGATTAAAGAGCGTATCTCCCGTATCCGCTCGCAAGAGGCGCAGGTTGTTTCTGCCGAGAGTCCAGAAGAGGCTGATAAATATGCCGGACGGGTCAAAGAGGCCGTTGCCGGGCTCAGAGAATATGAGAAAAAATATCAGGTTTTGATCAGCTTGCCACAAGAAAAAGCCGAGTTCGACGAGTACCTGAAAATGATGAGTAGCTATCTCGCACTCTCGGACAAAATGGCTGCTCTGGCGCATGAGGGTAACAACAAGGACGCAACAGCAATTTTGCGTAATGAATCATCCAAGCTAAATACCCAGATTCGTACGATTGTCGACAAACTGGTCAAGATCAACAGTGAGGGTGCCGCTGCCTCCTATCAGCAAAGTACTGAAGTGTATAAAAGCTCGCGCTTATGGATTATTGGCGTTCTTGCCGCAAGCATTTTGTTAGGGCTGACGTTGGCGTACTGGATTGCTAACGTTGTCTCCAGTCCTTTGCAGTATGCAGTCAAGGTAGCGCAAACGGTAGCATCTGGTGATCTGACTAGTCAGATCGATGTAACTAGCAAGGACGAGACCGGTATGTTGCTGCAGGCGCTCAAAGAAATGAACGCAAGTCTGCTGAAAGTTGTCAGTGAAGTCCGCAACGGAACGGATCAAATTGCGTCTGCGTCGATGCAGATTGCGCAAGGTAATATGGATTTATCCAACCGCACCGAAACTCAGGCTAGTTCATTGGAAGAGACAGCATCTTCTATGGAGGAATTAACCTCGACCGTCAGACACAACAGCGACAATGCACGGCAAGCAAATCAACTGTCGATTTCTGCCACGCAGGTCGCGATGAAAGGCGGTGATGTGGTCTCACAAGTGGTTGATACGATGGGGTCGATTAATGCCTCATCGAAAAAAATTGTCGATATTATCGGTGTCATTGACGGCATCGCCTTCCAGACAAATATTCTGGCATTGAATGCTGCTGTTGAGGCTGCCCGTGCCGGCGAGCAGGGACGAGGATTTGCAGTAGTTGCGTCGGAAGTGCGTAATCTTGCGCAACGTTCTGCCAGCGCAGCAAAAGAGATTAAGGAACTGATCAATGATTCGGTTGAAAAAGTAGATCAGGGCTCACGACTGGTGGATCAGGCAGGTAATACGATGAATGAGGTGGTTGAAAGCGTCCGGCGGGTCAGTGACATCATCAGCGAAATCAGTGCCGCTGGCGCAGAACAAAGCTCGGGGATTGATCAGATCAACACCGCTGTCACCCAGATGGACCAGGTTACGCAACAGAATGCCGCCTTGGTCGAAGAGGCCGCCGCGGCAGCAAAATCCTTGCAGGATCAAGCCGCGAATCTCAGCGAAATCGTCAGCGTATTCAAACTCGACCAAACTAACCTCAGCCGCACTTCATCCGGCAAATCATCCATCGTTGCCGCACGTTCTATGTCTGTGGCAAACAAGCCCAAACCAGTTGCCCGCGCTTTGCCAAAATCCACCACGGCAGCTCCGCGTAACGGTAGTTCTGGCGCTGCAAAGTCTAAAGTCGCTACGGTGGAAACGGATGACTGGGAAGAATTTTGAGATAAAAAAACCTGTCAGGTGGCATCTTAAACACCAAGCTGACAGGTTCTTAAGCATGTCTCAAATCTGAAACTCACCAAGCGTTAAAGTAGTGCTATTGCGATACCTTAACGATAAAAAAACATCTGCAAAACAATATACTCCCCCTCATTTTTACTAAAAACACGATATTGTCCAGAGATTATATGGACAATAAAATATACATGGTAGGAGTATATATTTCCAGTAATTAACTTAATTCAGTTTGCTTGACGATAATGCGTGATACCAGACCGTATTCGCTGGCCTCGGATGCATTCATCCAATAATCGCGGTCAATGTCGGTCGTGACTCTTTCCAGCGATTGCCCTGACTCTTTTGCGATCAAGGCTGCAATGCGTTCACGGACTTTGACGATTTCACGCGCCTGGATGGCGATGTCGCTGGCTTGTCCGCCTGCGCCGCCGCTTGGTTGATGGATCAGGAAGCGGGTATTGGTCAGGCAGAAGCGACGCTCTTTTGGCACCGCCAAAAATACATTCACCGCGGCGCTGCCGACCCAGCCAGTACCGACCATATTTACCGGTGCATCGATAAACTTGACGATGTCATGAATCACGTCGCCTGATTCCACATGGCCGCCGGGCGACGATACCAATATCGTGATCGGATCTTTGGATTCAGCCGCCAGCGCGATCAGACGCTTGCTGACATCAGCAGCCAACTTGTCGTTGATGGTGCCAAATACCAGCACGGTGCGTGATTTGAAGGCTTTTTCTTCCAGAAAAGGGCTACGTGGTGCGTTGTCGTTGTTATTTTCGTCGGCCATAATATTGTCGTTTGGTTGGATTGGTGTAGTGGGTGGAAATTTTGTGTAGCTGATGTATAGCTTGCTTTAGATGGCTATGGGCTTGTATTTTTCAAGTAGGCTTCTGCCAGTCGTACCCAATAAGTTGCGCCTATCGGTAGCAAATCATCGTTAAAGTCATAACTGGGGTTATGCAGGTTGCATGGTCCCAGACCATGGCCCATATCGCGGTGCTCGCCATCGCCATTGCCTAAGAAGACATAACAACCCGGTTTGGCCTGCAACATAAAGGCAAAATCTTCTGCGTCCATAGTGGGTTCTACCTGCGCATCGACGCGCTCATCTCCGACGATAGAGCGCATTACATCGACAGCAAAGGCGGTTTCTCTGGCGTGATTGATCAGTGGCGGATAGTTACGTTTAAAGCTAAATTCAACGGAGGCATCAAAGGCAGCGGCAGTATGTTCTGCAATAGCACGCATCCGGTTTTCCAGCAGATCCACCACCGATGTGGTGAAGCCGCGCACCGTACCGATTAAGCTGGCTTCATCGGGGATGACATTGGTTGCACTACCGGCGTGGATTTGGGTAATGGACAGCACCGCGGTGTCCAGCGGGCTTTTATTGCGGGTGATAATCGTTTGCCAGCTTTGCGCAATTTGTACCGCGACCATGATGGGATCGATGCCCTTGTGAGGTTGTGCCGCATGCGCGCCTTTACCTTTGACGACGACTTCAAATTCATTGGACGAAGCCATCATTGGCCCTGAGGTCACGCCAAAACTGCCAACCGCCGCACCAGGCCAGTTATGCATGCCAAATACGGCCTCCACCGGGCATTGTTCAAACAAGCCGTCATCCATCATGCGCTTGGCGCCGCCACCGCCTTCTTCCGCTGGTTGGAAGATGACATACACGGTTCCGTCAAATTCTTTGTGCTGAGATAAATAATGTGCCGCACCTAGCAGCATCGCCGTGTGACCATCATGGCCGCAGGCATGCATTTTGCCTTCATTTTTTGAGGCATGCGGAAAGGTATTAAATTCTTGCATCGGTAAAGCATCAATGTCAGCACGTAATCCGATGGCGCGCTGGCTGCTACCGTTTTTGATGATGCCGACCACGCCGGTGATGCCAAGCCCGCGAATGACAGGGATGCCCCATTCTTGTAACTTGCGGGCCACCACGTCTGAGGTGCGATGCTCTTCGAAACTCAGCTCGGGATGGGCGTGAATATCGCGTCGGATTTGTTGTAGCTCTGTATGGAACTGGAGGATAGGGTCAATTAATTGCATGATGTTCTCCGTACAAATAGTGAGCAATAGCGTTAGCAATGGCGAATAAAATAGCGAACCAAAAGCGAACCTAAGAATTCACTCAGGATACTTGCTAATTTGTTGCGCCAAAACAGTGCGCAGTGTATGTTGTTGCACAATGCAGATTGGCAAGTAATCGGGCAAAAAGATAAGGCAAAAGATCGAGCAAACAATCAATCAGTGCAAGCCATCATCCCTACATTAGATGTGCAATCGCCAAAGGTTTTCGCCTTAGTGTGTGTTGTAAAAACAGTGTCAAAAAATAGCGTCAAGAAACTGTATTAATAAATTCAAGTGTAAATCATTTTGCTGCAATCGGAATCTAGTTCGTTTTCTATCCTAAGAACCTGATTGTGAGCACCGTTCCGTACTATTTTTAAGGAGTCGTCGATGTCGATGCTGCACACAATCAAAAGCAAAATAAAAATAAAACCACGCACAGTGTTGCTGGCCGCCAGTATCTCTGCGTTCTCTACATTAATGGCTGTCTCGCCCCAGAGTTTTGCGCAAGAATTTAAATTGGCAATGAGTTCGCCGCCGACTTCGCTCGATCCTCACTTTTATAATGTGTTTCCTAACCTGAATGTCTCAGACCATATGTTTGAGACTCTGGTCACGATGGATGCCGATAGTCGCATCATCCCTGGCCTGGCAGAATCATGGACGCTGGTGAATAACCTGACCTGGGAATTAAAACTGCGCAAAGGCGTCAAGTTTCATGATGGTTCCGAAATGACTGCCGACGACGTGATGTGGTCATTAGATCGTCCGGCAACCATCGTAGGTAGCCCGGGCAAATTTGATGTCTACACCAAAGCAATCATCAATAAAAAGATCGTCGATGCCTATACCATTCGCCTGACGACCAAAGAGCCTTACCCGTTAATGTTGCCGGATTTGTCAGCGATTTACATCGTTTCTAAAAAAGCCACGCAAGGTTTGACCAGCGATGATTTTTCTAGCGGCAAAGGGATGGTCGGCACCGGTTCGTATAAGTTTGTAAAATTTCTGCGTGACGACAGAATTGAAATGGACCGCTTCGATGGTTATTGGGGCAAAAAAGTCGGTAAATGGAGCAAAGTGACTTTGCGTTTTATCCCCAACGGCGCGACCCGCATTGCGGCTCTGTTAGCAGGTGATGTGCAAGCCTTGGAGAACGTACCGACCCCCGACGTCGCGCGTATCCGTAGCGACACCAATCTGACCATGATGTCAAAAGTATCGCACCGTCTTATCTATTTATATCTGGATGGTACACGCGATAAATCTCCGTTTATCACAGACAAAGATGGCAAACCTATGGATAAAAATCCATTGAAAGACATCCGGGTACGTAAAGCGATTTCGATGGCAATCAATCGTGAAGCGATTAAAGATCGTGTTATGGAAGGACTGTCACAGCCGACTGCCAACTTGGTTCCTATCACTTTATTTGGTCATAATCCCGAACTCAAAGTCATGAAATATGATCCTGACATGGCGAAAAAATTATTGACCGAGGCTGGTTATCCCAACGGCTTTGGTGTCACGATCCAGACGCCGAATAATCGTTATGTCAATGATGAGAAAATTACCCAGACTATCGCGCAGATGCTGTCAAAAATTGGTATTGCAGCTAAGGTAGAAGGTATGCCAATGTCGATCTATGCCTCCCGTGGGATTAAGCGCGAATACTCAATTGGCTTGCTCGGTTGGGGCGCACAGACTGGGGAAGTCTCTTCCCCTTTACGCGCGATTGCCGCCTGTGATGAGCCTGAAAAAGGGTTTGGCGGTAACAACTATCTCAAATATTGTAATCCTAAAGTGAATGAAATATTAGGTAAGGCAATGAATACAGTAGACGATAAAGTCCGTCTGAAGTTATTGCAAGATGCGACTGCGCTGGTGATCAATGATGCCGAGATCATTCCGATTCATCAGCAGGTGACGACCTGGGCGATGAAGAAGAATATTACCTATATTCCACGTACCGACGAACGCACTCATGCTTATGATTTCAGTGCCAAGTAGTCAGACCTGAATAGTCGTATCTGCCTTACTTCGCCATCGCTCATTCTCATTTCCATATACGAGAATATAGCGATGGCGCTTGACGTAGTTTAAGTAAGTTTTCACAGTGGAACAGGAAGTAGCATGTTGGTTTTTATTATTCGCCGTCTGATGCAAAGCATCATTGTTTTACTGGTGATGTCGCTGCTGGTGTTTGCCGGCGTGTATGCAATCGGCAATCCGATTGATGTATTGATTAGCCCAGACGCCGATCAGCTGGAGCGTGCCCGCACCATTGCCGCATTTGGTTTAGATAAACCGATGGTGGAGCAATATTTCATATTTTTAAAAAATGCACTCAGTGGTGATATGGGGCGCTCATTTGCATTTTCTACGCCCGCTCTTGCCCTGATTTTTGAACGCATGCCAGCAACGATGGAGCTTGCAGTCTGCGCCATTGTGTTGTCGGTAGTGATGGGCGTACCGCTTGGTTTGTGGGCCGGGTTGCGTCCCAACGGCGTAGCGGGAAAAACGATTATGGCGGTTTCCATCCTCGGTTTTTCATTGCCTACATTTTGGGTCGGGTTGATGCTGATTATGGTGTTTGCCGTACAGTTAGGCTGGCTGCCATCCAGCGGACGAGGCGAAACCAGTTTGCTCTTCGGTATCCCTGTGAGTTTTTTAAGCTGGGATGGTCTCCGACATATCTTGATGCCCGCATTTAACCTTGCCTTGTTTAACGTCGCATTGGTCATACGCCTGACGCGTGCTGGTGCACAAGAAGCGTTGCTGCAAGACTATGTCAAATTTGCACGTGCCAAGGGTTTGCGAAATAGCCGCATCATTGGCGTGCATGTACTCAAAAATATTTTAATACCCATCATTACCGTGATTGCTTTGCAATTCGGTTCGATTATTGCGTTCGCGATTGTGACTGAATCGGTGTTCGCCTGGCCGGGCATGGGTAAGCTGATTATTGATTCTATCCGTGTACTGGACCGGCCTGTCATCGTGGCGTATTTGCTGCTGATTGTGACGATGTTTATTTTGATTAATTTGGTGGTAGATGTTTTGTATTCTTTGCTCGATCCGCGAGTCCGACTTTCTGAGAGCAAATCATGACGACGACAGTGCAAAAAACAGCCGCCCCGTTTAAAGCGGATACGCCGTTCCGGCGATTTACCCGTCAATTTTTTGAAAGCAAAATCGCTACGGCTGGTTTAGTGTTGCTGGTATTGATTTTGTTGGCGGCAGTTTTCGCCCCCTGGATATCACCTCAAGATCCCTACGATCTCGGTAATTTAGATGTGATGGATTCGCGTCTGGAGCCTGGCCAGATGTCGGCCGACGGCAAATTACGTTTTCTGATGGGTACCGATGAGCAGGGACGTGACATGCTGTCTGCGATTATTTATGGCTTGCGTATTTCTGTGATGGTTGGTGTCAGCAGTACCGTGATTGCCCTGGTGATTGGCCTAACGCTGGGACTGTTTGCTGGCTACGCAGGCGGCAAGATTGAATCCCTGATTATGCGGATTGCCGATATCCAGTTATCGTTTCCACCGATTTTGATTGCCTTGATTTTGCTGGCGCTGAGCGGACAGGGCGTAGGCAAAATCATCATCGCGCTGGTCGCAGTGCAATGGGCTTACTACGCTCGCACCGCAAGGAGCGCAGCCTTGGTGGAGCGTAAAAAGGAATATATGGAAGCTGCAATGGGCTTGGGTTTGTCACCTGCCCGGATTATTTTGCGACACCTGCTACCTAATTGCTTACCGCCGTTGATTGTGATCGCTGCATTGCAGGTAGCTTCGGCGATTTCACTAGAGGCGACGTTATCCTTTTTAGGTTTGGGTTTGCCAGTCACTGAACCCTCACTGGGACTGTTGATTGCGAATGGCTTCCAATACCTGCTGTCGGGTAAATACTGGATTAGTTTCTTCCCGGGCATCGCTTTATTAGTGACGGTAGTGTCCATCAATCTGGTAGCCGATCAGTTGCGCGATGTGCTTAACCCGCGTTTGCAGACACAATAAGAGGACGTGATGCCAGAACTAAAACAAGCAACGCAACCCACGCAACCGATGCTGACTGTCGAAGGATTGACGACCGAATTCCATACCCGGGCAGGAGTAGCAACTGCAGTGAATGATGTTTCGTTCTCCGTGATGCCAGGACAAATTATGGGATTAGTGGGCGAATCTGGGTCGGGCAAATCGATGACCGGTTATTCCATCATGGGTTTGATTGATGCCCCGGGTAAAGTCGTGGGAGGGCAAATTTTACTCAAAGGTCAGGACTTGCGGGCGATGTCTGCAGAGCAAATGCGCCAGGTAAGAGGCGACCGCATTGCGATGATTTTTCAAGATCCGATGATGACTTTAAATCCGGTATTGCGGATAGACACGCAAATGACCGAGGCCATTTTTGCCCATCACAAAGTAAGTAAATCTGCTGCGATGGAAATGGCACGTGATGCTTTGGTACGGGTTGGCATTCCTTCACCGGATGAGCGGTTGATGTCGTATCCGCATCAATTTTCTGGCGGCATGCGTCAGCGTGTGGCGATTGCGATTGCTCTGCTGAATAAACCTGATTTGATTATTTGCGACGAGCCGACCACGGCCTTGGACGTGACGATACAAGGACAAATTCTGTTTGAGATGCAAAAACTTTGCCGCGAATCCGGTACCTCCTTAATCTGGATTACGCATGACTTATCGGTGATCGCCGGATTGGCCGATACCGTGAGCGTGATGTACGCTGGCCGGATTGTTGAGAGTGGTACGGTGGAGCAAGTACTGAACCAACCACGTCACCCTTATACCTATGGCTTGATCGCCTCTGCGCCGTCACGTAACCCGCGTGGTCAGGCTTTACATCAGATTCCCGGCATGACACCCTCTCTATTAAACTTGCCAGTCGGTTGTGCTTTTCGTGAGCGTTGCAGTCAGGCGCAGAGCGATTGCGCCAATGTGCCAGCTTTAACAGAGATCGATGGCCGCTCTGTGCGTTGTTTTCATCCAGCACCCTTAGAGAGCGAGTTAGTCGCATGAGCATTATTCACTCTGACGCTACACCGATATTAGAGCTACGCAATGTCAGCAAACGTTTCGTCAAACCATTGGATACCGCCGCCAAGATCGCTAATGTGTTTGGTGCCAATATGCAGCAACAGACCGTGCACGCGGTTGATCAAATTGACTTGGTTGTGCAAGCTGGGGAGGTGGTTGGTCTGGTTGGTGAATCTGGTTGTGGTAAATCGACTCTAGGACGCATGGCAGTCGGTTTGCATTCGTTGTCTGAGGGTTCGCGTTGGTGGCGCGGGCAAGAAGTGAGGCAAATGGAAAGTACTGCACAGCGCAAGGTACAGCTTGGCATACAAATGATTTTTCAAGACCCGTATGCGTCTCTTAATCCGCGTATGCGAGTGCAAGACATTATTGGCGAAGCGCCTGTTGTGCATCAGATTATTTCAGCCTCTGAACAAAAGTCTTATGTCGAAAATTTGTTGCAGCGGGTCGGTTTAGATCCTGCTGTTTTACGGCGCTTTCCACATCAGTTTTCTGGCGGCCAGCGTGCGCGGATAGGCATTGCCCGCGCGCTGGCTGTGAAGCCCGAATTTTTGGTCTGTGATGAAGCCGTCGCAGCGTTGGACGTCTCGATTCAGGCGCAAGTGCTGAACTTATTTATGCAGCTACGGCAGGAATTAAACCTGACCTATCTGTTTATTAGCCATGATCTTGGCGTGGTGCGCCATTTGTCCGATCGGGTGGTGATTATGTATTTGGGCAAAGTGGTGGAGTCGGCACCTGCAGAAGAGATATTTGGACATGCCAACCATCCCTATACGCAAGCATTGATGGCCGCAGCACCTAAGCTGGAGGTGAAAAAAACCACATTTTTTGCTATCAAGGGTGAAATTCCATCTCCGCTGAATCCACCTTCTGGATGCTACTTTCATCCGCGCTGTCCGCATGCTATGCCACGTTGCGCGGTCGAACAGCCCTCTCTGAGAGAGATAGCTCCGCAACATTTTTCAGCTTGTCATTTAACTGAATTTAGCGGTGGGTAAGTCCTATCTTATTAACATGTTGCTGTAAATGAACATTATGTGTTTTGGAAATAACTGGTATACGAAAAATAAAGCAGCCTTATTTGCTGCGCTGCGATAAAGTGAACCTGTCTCCTCCAACACCGTAAAGGTTTGGATTTCAGCCCGCAACCTCAAGGTCGCGGGCTTTTTTTTGCCTATGAAATCAATAGTAGTTTGTTCCGCATAGAAAATGACGGGCTTTCCTATGGAAGTAAATTCGCTTTGATGTTGCGTAATATTTTGAGGGAAAATTTAGAGGAAAGACTCGGTAATTTGATATTCGCTTTGTGAATGATTGATATGCAAAAATAATGTTTTGTTTATTTGCTGCACTGCGATATAGTTACACTTGTCTCCTCCAACACCGTAAAGGTTTGGATTTCAGCCCGCACACTCTGCGGGCTTTTTTTTGCCTGAAATTTTGCGATGATTTTAATTGGGGGCATCTGAATTTATGCGATCTGATATGACGTTGTTTTGCCGCGATAATTTGTGATTGAAAATATACTGCTGTAAGTATATTTTAGACGTCCAAATAATGATTGGACATTAAGCCTAATTGCTAAAATTTTATGGGGAGTATATTAATTTGGCGGCAAGCGGTTGTAGCAAACAAGCCGCAACTTGTATTGGTTATGTTGATCTTAGTCGAGTCGCTAAACGCATATGTCAAAAATTTAAACCGCTTCGTCAGATCAGCTTACATCAGTGCAGACGCACATATTCATCTAACTCATTCAGCCACACCTGCTTTTGTTCCGGCGATGCGAAGGAAGCACAGAAGCTGTTTTTTGCTAACTGTATTAATTCGGCGCGTGTCAATTCCAGCGCGTCGGCTGTGGCGATGAAGTTAGTATTCATATAGCCACCAAAATACGCAGGATCGTCGGAGTTGATGGTGATGCACAGACCCGCACGCAACATGCGCGCCAGATTGTGCTGACGCAAATCGGATACTACGCAGAGTTTTAAATTAGATAAAGGGCAGACCGTCAGTGGTATTTGTGTTTGCTGCAAACGCTGCATCAGCGCGGCGTCTTCCTCCGCTCTGACGCCGTGGTCAATGCGTTCTACTTGCAAGACATCAAGTGCGCTGTGGATGTAGGATGGCGGGCCTTCTTCGCCTGCATGTGCGACCAGGCGGAAACCTAGCTCTAATGCTTTGGCGAATACGCGGGTAAATTTTTCTGGTGGATTGCCAACTTCGGCAGAATCAAGGCCGATGCCATTCCACAGATCGGCATATGCATCACGCAGCGCTATGGCGGCATCCAGCGTAGCGAAGGCGTCTTCTTCGCTGAGGTGGCGCAAGAAACATAAAATCATACTGCCGGAAAAATCATGTTCTGCTTTGGCCTCGCGCAAGGCGCGTGCAATACCAGCGAAAACGACCTCAGTCGTAATCCCTCTGGCGGTATGCGTTTGCGGATCAAAAAATAATTCGACATGGCGCACATTGTCAGCCAATGCCCGTTGGATGTAGGCCATGGTCAAATCATAAAAATCCTGCTCGGTCTGTAACACTGCAGCACCAGCGTAATACAGATCCAGAAACGATTGCAGGTCACTAAAGTTGTATGCAGCACGGATATCTTCTACAGATGCGTATGGCAGTTTGACCGCATTGCGTTGCGCCAGTGCGAACATCAATTCTGGCTCAAGCGAGCCTTCAATATGCAAATGGAGTTCGGCTTTCGGCAGACCACAAATAAAGTCGTGTAAGTGATTACTCATAGCGTTGCTGTACTCAAAATAGAAGATGGATTAGTCGGTATGTTTGTAACTGAGTTTGCAACTGCGTTTATAACTGAGTTTATAACTGAGTTTGTAGCTGCATTGATAGACAGTACCGGGTTCGCTGGCAGTGCAGGGGTGGTTGACCATAACTGCAATAATTGTGCGGCAACTGCAACCGCAATCACGCCTGGTTCTTTGCCTGGGATACCTGGCAAGCCGATAGGGCAAATCATGCTTTGTAATGCTAGGACGGGAATGCCACGTTCTTTTAAGCGATGCTCAAAACTGGCGCGTTTGGTCTGCGAGCCTATCAGTCCAAACCACGCTGCGTCGCCCCGCTTTAAAATTTGTTCGCTCAAGCGTAAATCTAAGCCGTGATGATGCGTCATGACTAAAAAATAAGTGCTGGTTTCAGCATGAGCGATGACGGCTTCCGGTGTGTCGGTAGCTTCGGTTTGTACGTTAGCAGGTAATTGTGCCGGGAACAAATGATCGCGTTCGTCTACCCAGAGAATCCGGCAAGGAATTTGCGACAAAACCTGCACTAAGGCGGCACCGACATGACCAGCACCAAATAAAATCAGTTGCGGTAACACCGGTCGCTGTTGCTGAAAATGACTGAGCTGCGTCGTAAATTCTGCATCGCTCCATTGATCCAGGCGGTCAAACTGAATCTGCACAGCGCCACCGCAACATTGCCCCAGACTAGGGCCAAGTGCCAGTTTTTCAGTACGTGGTGAGCTTGTTTTAAATAGGGTTTCAGATAGCCACAAACGCGCCATTGCCAGCGCTTTCCATTCCAGATGCCCGCCACCTATCGTGCCGTATTGCGTCGCGGGTGTGACCAGCATACGGGTGCCTGTGCCACGCGGCGTAGAGCCAAGTGCCGCGGTGATGGTAACTAATACCGCATGACGCTGATCTGACGACGTGCTACTGAGACTTTGCAAGCCACTGAGCCAATCGAGCGGGGAAATGGACGAGGACATGATAGAGGCGTTTAGTGAGGCTTAGTAGCGTTTAGTCGGGTTTAGTCGCGCTGGGTGAGGGCATTAATGCATGAAGTTTGACAATAGCATTTCTACTATCTCGTTGCATACAGCTAAGTGTATGCGAGCCATCACTGGTAGATGATTGAATAACCCTGAGCGCAGAGCGTGCTCAGGGTCATGTAGAGCTTGTGTGATTTGAATAGATCGCTATCTTTTACGACAGTTGACTTACTGATATGCACAGTGCGTGCTTAGTGCAGTTGTACCGATTGCTTCATGTAAGAATCGAACTGACCCAGAAAATCATCGATATCTTCGATGCTAGGTTCGCTGGCAATTAATTCGTGGACATCTTTGCGGAAGTTGGCAGCTAGCGGGCCGCCGATAAACCATTCGCGACGCACCGATTTATCGGTAATTTCATAACCGCCAAAGCGTAAAGCTTCATGGTCGGTGTCGGCGCCGTATTCAAAGACGCTGTATTGCTCGCTGTTGTAGATGAGATTCATTTTGCATCCTTTCTGGTCGGAAATCGTTGGTGGTTTCAATTTCTGTTACTAAGGACATGGTGCTGATCTGCGCAGATTTCAAGCCTCCCCACTACAACTGCCTTCTTTAGCTTGCCACCTCATATTACCTTTGACTTTGTATTTTGCTGGAATATTTTGTATCTTTGTCTTATTAGTGTTACGGCCGGGCAACGCAGAGCTTTAGCTTTTTCGGACTTAGGTGGATTCTTTGCTAAAGAAAATAGCTCAATATTGAATGATTGAGACCGACTCAATTAAATGATTTTATTTATATCTGCAGGAGTATATTTTATTGTCCATGTAATGATTGGACAATACGGCTATTTTTGTAAAAATGGTGGGGAGTATATGATTTTACGAGCTTTAACCCAGATTTTCCATTAGACCGCTACTACTTCGCAAAAAACGCAGAGGGCATGCGGTGTTAAGCGGGATAGCACGACCGCGATTCGAGTGGGATCGCTACAGCGACAATTGCACCTTTGGCGAACTGCCTGGCGTTGTTGCTCCTCCTGGCAAGATGCAGCTTGCGTCGTCGTCGCGTCTAGCCAGTCAGTCCGCCAAAGGCACACTTGTCGCTGTTCCAATGGAAAATCTGGGTTTAATTTACCAGCCAGAGCTTAAAATAATATCTGCATCGAATCTCAGCAAGTCCACATACGGCGCTTGTGATAAAAAGTCACGCAGTTGTGTTAAATGCTCTGGATTGCCTAGTGCCAGAAACAGATAATTGGGTTTTTGTCGTAACAGGCGATTGAGTGTAACGCGCATGGCGAGGTTGCCTATGCAACACATACAGCCGGGTGCGATGCGTTGTATTTGTAGTGTGGGTTTGAGCTTTGTCTGCGGTGCTGTTGCCGGATCAGACAATCTATCGTTGATGACTTGGAGTGCCAGTTCACCGCTAGGCAAGCCTTCCAGTATGACGGCGACAGAATTTGCGCTATGGATACCGGCAAGGACTTGCATCTTTTTTACAGCGGCAGCAATCGCAGACTCTCTTTGCTGATAACTGCCGCCGCTGACCAGCGTGACTGATGTAGGACATGTGGGCAACGTACGCAAGTTAGATTCTTGCATGCAGTTTTATTCGCCGCGTTTGGCGTATTTAACTGACTCCACTCCAAGTTGCTTTAATTTACGATACAGATGCGTGCGTTCTAAACCCGTTTTTTCTGCTACGCGGGTCATGCTGCCGCCTTCGCGGTTGAGATGGTATTCAAAATAAATACGCTCAAAAGCATCGCGTGCTTCTCTCAGTGGCAAATCGAAGGACAGATTGGCAAACTGATTATTCACCGCCGGTAGAGGACTTTGCGCCGTCGTAAAATTGCGCTGATCAAAATTGCTGGCGCTGGAGGCGAAGCTACTGGATGTCAGGCTATTGGAGTTACTCAAGCTATTGCTATTACCACTGTTGCCAAGAGAGTCGCCAGTTATTACACGTAAAGCGGGTGCGGCAGGACGGGCTACTTCTGGCGTGCGCGTCAGACCTTGCTGAACTGCTTTCAGCAGCTTTTGCAGGGCGATGGGCTTTTCTAAAAAGTTCAGCGCGCCAATCCGGGTGGCCTCGACCGCAGTGTCGATGGTGGCGTGACCAGACATCATGATGACGGGCATCGTCAACATACCGTCGCGTTGCCATTCTTTGAGGAGTGTGACGCCATCGGTATCTGGCATCCAGATATCCAGCAACACCAAGTCAGGGCGGGATGCCGCTCTTGCTTCGCGCGCTTGCTGGGCATTTTCTGCCAGTTGAACGACGTGTCCCTCGTCGCCTAAAATCTCCGAGAGTAGTTCCCGGATGCCCATTTCGTCATCGACGACCAATATGTTTGCCATAAATTACCCTATTAAATTCTGGTCCATTACCATGCAGTGTTCCTCTGGTGGGTTCCATCGCACATAGCAATAGTGGAAATCAAATTAAACGACATTTGAATCCGGTGCTAACTTTAACAGCAAAATCGATATTTTTGCACCGTTTGTATCGCTACGATTTTGAATATCAATTCTACCGCCATGTTCATCAATAATTTTTTTCACCATCGCCAGGCCTAAACCGGTGCCGCGTGGTTTGGAAGTGGCATATGGCTCAAAGGCGCGCGCTAAAATTTTACTAGAAAAACCGGGGCCGTTATCGATGATAGACAGCCGCACCGCAGCGCGTTCTGCCTTGTCGGCGCTGGTATAACGAACTAGCTCCGCGACCACATCAATTTGCGGGATCGCGCCTGGTTTGGCGTTGTCAGCAACCGCATCTTGCGCGTTTTGTAAAAGATTATGGATTACCTGGCGCAGCTGGGTAGCGTCACCCATGACTGAGGGAAGATTGCTGGCCAACTTGAGTTTGATCGCATCCCGCCCATCGCCAGCCATATACAAATGCAGTACTTCATCAATTAAGGCTGCCAGATTTAACGGTGTCAGCACGGCGGGCGGTGTTTTTGCGTAATCGCGGAAATCATCCACCATGCGCTTCATCGAGGTTACCTGATTGACAATCGTGGTTGTGCTTTTCTTAAGAATAGCAACATCAGCTTCGCTCAGCTTGTCTTGCAGCTTCATCTGCAAACGTTCGGCCGATAACTGGATCGGTGTCAGCGGGTTTTTGATCTCATGCGCTAGTCTTCGCGCCACTTCGCCCCAGGCGATTGAGCGCTGTGCCGAGATAATATTGCTGATGTCATCAAATACCACCACATAACCGTTACCCGAAGAGACCGGCAAATGTGAGCCGCGTGCCAATAAGGTAATGCCTTGTTCTTCGGTATTATTAGGCGCTGTGCTTTCAGTTCTGTTGGTTTGTAGTCGTGGAATTTCGATTTGCTGCTGCCAATGCTGTGCGTTCTCATCCTCGCCACCGGCGGCGGATTGTGCATGCTGCTCAGAGAATGCTTTATCGACTGCCACGGCGAAGCCGCTCATGCCTTCGATCTCGCTGATTGGCTTGCCGATGTCATGCTCTAAACTGCGTTGCAAAATCCGCTCTACTGATTCGTTACAGGTGACTAAATTGGCATGCTGATCAAGCACCATTACACCGGCGGACATGTTAGCCAATACGGATTCTAAATAGGCTTTGGCGTTTTCTAACTCGCTACGGTTTTTCTCCACTGCGGCACGCGCATCAAATAACTGCCGGGTCATCGTGTTAAACGATTGCGTCAGACTACCGAGTTCATCTGATGTTGTGATGATCGGCCGTGGTGAGAGATTACCTTCTGCTACCGCTTTGGTACCTTCGGCTAATAAAAGAAGAGGGCGCGCCAGCTCGCCGGAGATCAGAAAAGCGCTGGTGACTGCGGCAAAAATTGCCAGCAATAACGTCAGCGTGAGGGTAAAGATATACATGGTTTTCAAGCTGCCGCGTCCTAAAGAGCGGACTTGATATTCTGCCGACGCATTGCGCAGTGCTTCTGCATGCGTGGCGAGCGTGGTAGGTACGGGATGGATTAATTGCAAATAAATTGCTTCATTTTGCAAAGACAAACCACTTGTGTTGGTGCCAGTGGCGGAGTGCAGGGCAATCACGACGCGCGAACGTAACAGATCGCGTGGCTCCGCTGGCAGAACGGGGCGGCTGGCGCCGGCATTAGCGGCACTATTGTCAATAAACGAGACCGGTTCAGAATTGCCCTCAGTCGCGGCATAAGCATGCGATACCCGCGCCTGCCGTATCATCGCCGGGGTAGGCAAATCTGGCACCAGTCGCCCCATATTAGCGGAGGCGGTGGCAATAACGCGTCCTTTGCTATTAACGAGAGTGGCGTCTTGCACATCGAGCTGTTCTCGTAAGCGTCCCAACCGGATAGACAAACTCATTTCAGATGGTTCTGATAAGCGGCCGGACATATTTTGTGCTTTGGATTCCAGATCGGCTAATGAGAACTCGAGCGCACTGCGTCCCAGATTTAAGCCCGATTCAATCGCTGCTTCGACTTTGACATCAAACCAGGATTCGATAGAGCGGGTTACGAATTGCACTGATACGACGTAAATCACCGCGCCCGGCAAAATCCCTACTAACGCAAATAACATGACCAGACGCGTCATCAGGCGAGAGCCAAACTCCTTAGACCGATAGCGGCGCAACAGGCGCCACAGAAGAGTGATGACTAACACCGACAGCGCAAAAGCAATGACTGCATTCGCCCCCAGCAACCAGCCGTAATAATGCTCAAAATTGGCAGAATTTTCGGATGCAGTGGTTAAAAAGAATAGCAAGATGCTCATCAGAGCACCGCCAATAATCAGGGCATACCGGAGAAAACGTGTCACTTCTCTTCCGCCTTGAAGGTGAACTGTTTCCAGTCCGAGGCAAGCCGCCAGTCGCTATTATTTAAAGCGCTGATCAAAAACGGTTTCGGTAGCTGGCTTAGATCAAGTTTTAAACGAACTGCTACGTTGTACACTGCGCCATTCGTCAGAATGCCATGCTCTACAACGATCCAGCGCCTGGGGCGAAGTACCACGGCCATTGCTTCGCTAAGGCTGTCAAATGTTTGCTGTACGCCATTGTTGATCGTCGCAGTATATTTGAGCGTCAAAATGTTGTAGGCGATGCGGACGGTCTGCGACGAGCGTATGGTTTTTTCGTCAAACCAGTACCAACGCGGTCGGCTTAGCTCAACCTCGGTCGTAAATACCATCGGTATGCCGCGGGTGATCGCATCTTCCAGCCCGTGACTTAACTCAAAAGCAAAACCGGTAGCAATCCGGTAACCTTCTTCGGTGGTTTCCAGTTTTGCCAGGGTCACCTCAACATCGGCGGCCAAGGCCGCTGGTGCAGCTAAGGCAGTAACGCAGGCAAATGCCAGCATCAACAGCAAGTTGAACCATCCGGCCAACAGGCCGTTTAGTAAATGAATAGAGCGTCTGATCATAAAATTATGATGAGGCGAAACAAGGGTCATGATTGTCTGATAAGTATGAGTGCGGTTTTTCGCATCATAGCTTGAAAGTCGCTCTGAATTTTATTAAGTTTTAGCAATAAGTGCTAAGCGGCGGGTTTTTGAAACAAAGCGTAGAACAAACCGTCATGATCGTTGTTCTCAGCCGACGTTGTGTCTGATTCTGTTGCTTGCTCGGCGGTCTGTTCCGTTGTCTGCTCAGTTATCCGATCAGCCACAATGGCGGTCGGCAAAAGTTGACCAGGTGCATCCAGACGGATTGCGTTATGACGTTTTGCAAAAGCCGCTGCCTGCAATTCAGACTCCATTGGCCAAATAGAACAAGTGACCAACAGTAATTTGCCCTCTGGTTTCAGCATGCGCCATAGATTGTCTAAAATCCGGGCGGATAAGGTCGATAACTGTACTGCATCCACCTTGCGCCTTAACCAGCGGATATCCGGATGACGGCGCACCACGCCGGATGCGGTGCAAGGAATATCTGCCAAAATCCGGTCAAACCCTTGTTTATCCCACCAGCCAGAGCGGCTGGCATCGCCTTCTTTCACCTCTGCTGACAATTGCAAGCGCGCCAGATTTTCGTCAATCCGCCCCAAGCGTTGCGGGTCTGCATCCAAGGCTAATAAATCGACATTGGCTGTTTCCAGAATATGGCAAGACTTGCCGCCGGGAGCAGCGCAGGCATCTAGCACTCGCATACCGTCTTGTACATCCAGCAAACTTGCTGCTAATTGTGCGCCTGCATCTTGTACTGAAACCCAGCCTTGCTCAAAACCAGGGATTTGTGCCACCGGCACCGGTTTTGTCAGGCGCACTGCATACGGTCCGATTTGGATTGCCTCTATGTGTTCGCTTGCCAGCGTTTGTAGATACGCCTCAGTCGTGATCTGACGACGATTCACCCGCAGCGTCATCGGCGGATGTTGATTGCCTGTGCGCAAAATTGCTTGCCATTGATCAGGGTAAGCCGCCTTGCATTGATCAATCCACCATTGCGGGTAATTCCACAGCGCCGCTGGTTGTTTGATCACGGTAGCCAGCAAACTGTCTTGCTCACGCAGAAAACGCCGCAAAATCGCGTTGACCATGTTTTTGGCATGCGCCATGTGTGAACTGGATGCCGCCGCATTGACTGCTTGGTCGACCACCACAAAGGCTTCGTACGGCAGTTCCTGATCTTCTTCCGCCTCATTTTTGACCAGCAAGGTCAACGCACAACACAGCAATCCGTATAACAAAGCTGGTTCCGGTGCTTTGGTCGTCATCAAGGTGAGTAAGGCATCAACCCGGCCAACCTGACGCATGGTGCGATAAGAAATGTCTTGAATCGCCCCTTTAATTTGCGGCGTTGCCTTGCTTTGTGTAAACACTTTAGCCAAGGCTTGTGGCAATGCCACGCCGTCTAATACATAGGCTACTGCTTGCGCCGCCCCCACCAGACTAAATGCGAGCGAATCTGCTTTGATATCCAGATACTCGATGCCCGATGTGTCGTGTACATAAGCGTTTGGCTGCGCGCTAGGGGCGTTTGATGAGCTTGACGGGCTTAATGAGGCTGGCACTACAGGTCTGGCCGCTGCTGCATCAGTTGCCGTCGGTTTGCCGGGCCGACGCTGGTCTGTAATGCCATTAGATGACGGGGAGGATTTTGGCGCTGGTGCTAATGGTGCCGACCGTGCCGGTTGGCCGGACTTTGCATATGGCTTAGAGGTCGCTGGCCTGCCTGATTTATTGGTCTTATTGTCCTTTTGGACAGCGCCTGATGCGGCAGTTTTAGTGATCTTTAAGGTTTTTCTTGGCGGTTGTAGCATATGTGCATTCGTTTAGACAATTTTGGCTGCCAGTGTAACAGCCGCGCCAGCGTATTCGCTAAAAACGCGTTCCGGTCAGCCAGCTTTTGAGGTAAAACCGTTCGCCACTGAGAATTACAAAGGCAAGGAGAAGATCGTGAGAATAACTAATAATTCGATATCAGCCAATATCAAATATCCCAGGTTTTAATATACTCCCCCATTTTTATCTAAAAAATGACGTATCAGGCAGGTTTTATATGGACAACTAATATATACCTGATGGGAGTATTTATGTTTTGTGACTAAGCTGTTGTTAGGCTGCGATGAAATGTCGCTGCACCAGCCATGTCCGCACATCGTCAAAGACACGGGTGGCTTCCAGCTCGTTAAAAATTTCGTGATAAAAGCCGTCGTAAAAATGCGCTTGCGCAGTTTCTTCCGGTAAACGGGCAAAAAAGCGTTGGCTGCCCTCGGGGTCAACCAGATGATCATCGCCTGCCACGATCATTAGCACGGGGATTTTAAGTTGTGGCGCGTGATCATGGGCGTATTCCATCGAGGCCAGCATACTATTTAATAAGCGGGCGCTGATTTTGGAGTGCACCTGAGTATCGTTGATGTAGGCCTGAATTACCTCGGCATCATGCGACAAATACTTTGTTTTTAAACCATTAGAAACACCAAGACCAGGGAACAAGACACTGGCAACTTTGAGTAAGGCTAGCTGCATGCCAGACATCGGTAATGCCAACGCCGGGGAAGACAAAATCAATCCACGGATAGGCGCCAAACCGGCAGTCGCAAAACGCGCTGCAAACAAGCCGCCCATGCTGTGCCCTAACAATAGCGGCGGCGCAGTCAGATGTTTACTGAAATCATTAATCACCAGTCTGGCATCACGCAGCAAAGATTCTTCGTCAGAACTATCGCCACGCGCACCACCAGATGCACCATGGCCACGATGATCATAAGTACGTACCGCAAATCCCAATGCGTTAAAAAACCGCGCCACATGTGCATAGCGACCACAATGCTCGCCCAGACCATGCATGATCACAATGCCATCGTGCACCGGTTTTTTGTCATCCGTCAGAGACAATGGCCAGTCACGCACAAAGAGCGACGTACCGTCACTGGCGGACAAGCTAAACTCTAGCGTTTTATCAATATGCGATGTCATCGCTGCCTCCGGCGCGGGACTAAACTAAACGCCCCACATTACTTCTCTTTGCATTTTATGCGCTGCATGCAGCATTTCAAGCAAAGGATATGCGCGGCTGGAGAAGCTGACGGTCTCTGTTTTTTCATGCTCGTTATCATGCTGATCGTCGTGGTGGTGCGCGTCAATATCGCGTTGCAATTCTTCCGACACACTATGTGCTTTGCTGTCAGCAACCGCAGCCTCGATGACCTGGATCGCATGTTCAGTTTCTGCTGCAGTGATAATGCCTTGATCGACATTTTTATTCAGCATGTCCAATATCCGACGCGCATGTTCTTTGTACATGGTGACTTCGGTAGCGGCTTTCGATTTGAACGTGATTAACATGAATTTTCCCTATTGATAAATATGAGCTGATGCTATTTTTGATTGAATTTGGTGGAGTCTTGCAGGGCTTGCACAAAACCGCTATCGCAGCCTTGCTATAACAGTTTTCTTCATTGGCGCTGGTTGATGAATAGTTCAGTTAAGCTTCGGATTAATGATATGCCTAAAAATTAGCCTCGGCAATTCTTAACCCATTCAGCTTACCTAAGTCACATCAACGGGTACGCTGATCTTCTGAACGGAAGCGCGTCACTTCAGGATCGCGCAAGGCTAGGTGCTTGGTACTGCGCCCCGTGACCCGTTTGCGCCACATCTCAAAACTGGATCGCTTCATATATTTACGCATGACAGCGATTACGTTTTTCTCGTCCAGCCCGAATTGTACTTGGATTGCCTCAAACGGCGTCCTATCTTCCCACGCCATTTGTATGACGCGGTCGACTGTTGCGGTATCAAGTTCTGGTAATTTCATACAGTGTGAGTCTCAAAGATAAAAAGATAATGGTTTTGCGTAAGTCCGATTACTTACTTAATCAATGACTTAATTAATTTTAAATGAGGTCATAAAAGTATCAATCACATCAGGGGTGACGGCTTTTTCTCGCCCCATAATCACCGCCTGATAAACCCAAGGCCCACGTGTGATAAACCGCGCTACCAATAGTACTGGTTGACCATTTTGCAAATTGCCGTGCGCCTCAACATCAACTGAATGCTCAAGTTTGCCTGGTTTTTCGCTCACGATGGTACCGTGGATATTATTGATCATGCCATTTTTCATGGCTGCCAATACCATAGCAATTTTGCTCGCATCCTCAATTTTAGCGGTACCGATGGCAAAGCTCACGCCGTCTACGTCTGCGCCTGTCATTTCCATTTTAAACTGCGTACCCTCCAACTGCATATCGCGTGAAAAACTGGCTGGCTTGGCGGGCATTAAAACTGTGTAAGGTACATCGCTGCCACGAACCTCACGCCAATCGAATTTAGGTGAGCAAGCACACAATAAAAATGCACAAGCAAGTGCGATCAGGTGAGGGTAACGACGTGGCATTTTTGAGGATAAAAATAAAGGCATTTGTACAATCAGTTAATAAGGGAAGTTCAAATTAAGGGCAGTTCAAATGATTTGGTTAAACCGGACGCAGCTAAGATAATGTTTTTCTTATAGAAGTTCTTCTATTGTATGTTACAAGCGCCAATTAGCTATTTAGCCAGAAATAAAGCCGAAGTCCTTGTACAGATAGCATTGGGTTTTTGCCTGACTACCGTTTATCCGGCACATCGACCAATAAAACCCTTAAGTCAGCAATCGGTCGTATCGTGCTGGTGACGGTGGCTGGTCCTCAATATAGTGTGCATATCGGCAGCAATGCCTTGGGAACTTCTAACAACCAATGGAGCATGATCATGCAAGAGCAAACACAACAAACAAACTCGCAAACACAAAAACCAGAAAGCACATTCGACGCTGTTACCGCTTTATTGAGCGAATTGTGGACGACTGTCATCGATCTTGCCCGCACCGGTCTGCGCTGGCTGCGCCGCTTGCCTGCGCCGCAATTGCTCACCTTGTCGATTGCATTAGCCATCGTGCTGACCATTTTGCCTTTGGCTCTGGTGTTATTTCTTAGCTTTTTGATGATTAAGCTCTTAATTTTGGTGAGTGTCTTAGCCACCAGAAAAAGTCGTCAACGCGCCACACGTCTTGAGCATTCCCGTTCAGTAGCGGGGAGTCATCCTGATCAGGGCGATCAGAGTGGCGGTGGACAATGAAATCCAATGGAAATAATCGCATTTTGACGATCGTTTTAGACATCGTTGAAACCACAACCGTATTGTGGTGGCGGTTTTTTGATTGGCTGGCGGTGGTGTCCTGGCAGAATCTGGCCATTGTCTGCTTTGCGGTGATGATGGTCGTCGGCCCGATATTGCGGACACCTGAATTAGGCGCGTTTTTTGCCATCAGCTCGGTCGCTATCAAAGTGCTGGCAGGTGGCAAGCGTCAGGCTGATTTAAAAGCGGCCGATGCCACTACCAAGGCCAATGTCGAAGCCTTGGAGCGGCGTTTGATGGAAGCGCAGATGGCAACCTTGCAGGCACAGATTGAGCCGCATTTTTTGTTTAATACCTTAGCCTTGATTGGTCAGCTGATAGAAACCGATCCGCTACAGGCTGCACAAATCCACGCCCATCTGATTCAATATCTACGCTCGGCTTTACCGCAAATGCGTGAGCAGGGCGGTGGCAGATTAGGGCAGCAGGTCGCGCTGTCGCGGGCTTACCTCAATATTATGCAAGCCAGGATGCGTGAACGTTTACAAGTCAATTTCGATGTTCCTGTGCACTTGGCAGACGCTGCTTTCCCGTCGATGATGTTACAAACCCTGGTTGAAAATGCGATCAAACATGGTCTGGAACCGAAGACCGAAGGCGGCATAATTCATGTCAGCGCCGCTGCCGCAGGCAACTATTTGCAAGTCAATGTCAGAGATAGTGGCATTGGCTTTAACGTCCACGCCGATGATGGCATAGGTTTAAGTAATATCCGCGAGCGGCTAAAAATTCTTTATGGACAAGATGCGCAGCTGATGATTGAGGCACCGATTACCGGTGGAGCGATTGTGAGTATTCGCATACCGTATTCCGGACGTGCTTAAGTCCTATCGAATCAACAAGTGCAAAATCTTAAATTTGTAGAGTAAATTTTGACAGAATTTTTGTGAATCAAAAAATGACGAATCCAATCTCGACATCTTCGCCCCCTCTGACACCTCTCACCGCGCTCATCGTGGATGACGAACCTCCGATGCGCGATCAGTTACGCGCCAGATTGCGCGAAGTCTGGCCAGAGTTGCAGATCATCGCCGAGGCAGGCAACGGCATGGCGGCGGTCGAGCTGGCGAATTTACATCGTCCGGACATTATTTTTCTCGACATCCGCATGCCGGGACAAAGCGGGATTGAGGCCGCACGTGAACTGGTAGGGCAATCGCATATCGTATTCGTCACGGCCTACGATGAATATGCGGTGCAGGCGTTTGAACAAGGCGCTTTGGATTATTTACTCAAGCCAGTCGATGCAGACCGATTGCGCGCAACGTGCGAACGATTACAAAAGCGCTTGGCCTTGGCCGCACAAGCCACACCATCACAAGCGCCGCAAAACCCAACAAAGAATCTGGAACAAAACCAGCAGATCATGGATTTGCTGAGCCAGCTTGCGCAGCAAAAGCAAGCCAAGCGCGACTATCTGCGCTGGATACAAGCTAGCGTCGGCAGCAGTCTGCGTATGATCAGCACTCGGGAGATTTTGTTTTTTCAGTCCGACGAAAAATATACGCGGGTACAAACAGAAACCACCGAAGTGTTGATCCGAAAAACCCTCAAAGAGCTGGAGGATGAACTTGACCCGGATGAGTTCTGGCGCATCCACCGCTCGACCTTAGTACGGGTCGATGCGATTACCGAAGTGACGCGCGATTTCCGCGGACGGCAATTAATCCAACTAAAAAATCATCCAGAAAAACTAGAAGTCAGCCGCAACCATGCGCACCTTTTTCAGCAGATGTAGCGGGGACGGCTGTAACTACCCGAACTAGTTTGTTGAGGAAAAGAATCTAATTTTTAGACTGTCTACATTGATCGATATTAAGTAAAAGTACATATACTCCCCATTATTTTTTCGATAAATGCCACATTGTCCAATCAATATATGGACATAAGATAGATACTCACTTAGAGTATCTATCTTTGCCGAGGACGAAAAATTAAAGCTGAGATCGCTAACGTAGACTATGGCGGCGAATCCAGAGAATAGAAAGCTAGCAATAACTACTATCAATTTCATGCGCTGCCATGCTGGAGCAAATGCGGTTAAACCATGGGTTAAGCCAACGCATACCTTGCTTGAATTTTATCGGTTAGAGACGATTTAACCTCTAGCCACTCGTCATTCGTGATGCTGTAGAAAGCAGTATTTCTTGGCTTGCCATTGGGCTCAATTTTGTCCTTCCTTTGAATACCTTCGAAAATGGCGCCGATTTTTTCCAGAGCTTTGCGCGATCTGGTGTTATCAGCCTTTGCCCTGAACTGGACGCGATTCGCCAAAAGATGCTCAAAACAATACTGAAGCAATAGAAACTTGCACTCCAAGTTAACGCCTGTTCCCCAATATGCGGTATCAATCCAAGTGATGCCGACCTCTAGTTTTTTATCCAGCGAGTGGATTTCTAGGAGCCTCGTCGTCCCGATGATTCGCGAATCAATCAAATCAACAATCAAAAATGGATATGCTTTGCCAGCGTTACGATCACTTAATGCTGCGTTGAAGTTCGGATAAAAAATCTCTGGATTCGAGTAATCAACCGACGTTTGCTTCCAAATTTCCGGGTTGCAGGCAACTTTAAAAAGTTCGTCAAGTTGATCTGCTTCAAGAGGGCAAAGCTCCACCTTTTCACCGAGTAGATGAACGGGGTGTTGTATCCATGTGTTGGTCAAAATGATTATCCTCTGGTCTAACGTGTTTTAATTTTCATGTTGCAATGATAATCGACCGAATAAAAATAGGAAGCTCGCTTTTACCGAGCCAAGCGGGGGGGCATGGGCTTAAGCTCCTATGCACTATAACGATATAGCCATGATAAGGCTCAGGAAAAAAGCCACGCTGCGGCGAGCCCGAGTGCGCAGCCCATAGCGAGGACACCGACAATAATGGCTAATCTGTAGGGAGACCGTTCAACGCGACTGGCCCACGCATCGATTGGATCGATCAACTTCATGGGGCGGTATCGCAATAGCCACTCGACTGCTATGGCGAGGGGGATCGGCAATGCAACAAAAGCCAGCCAACCGATAAATGAAGTCGGATAGTGAGGGAACGACAGAACGATGTGGGCGGGTACCGAGATCAAACTAATGACAACGTACAAGATAGCCAAGCGGGCGAGACGCTTCAAAGGGGGTCTAACGTTTAACATGAGAGGTGTGCTTTATTGCGGCGTCTTGATTGAATGGTTAGCAACTCATTACGTGAGAGCGCTAGCCACATAGGCTGTCGATGTATTGCGAGAATGACGGGTATGCGGCGTTCGCTCGCGCAAGGACAGCCTGCGCCTTCATTGCGGCGACTTTTGAATTCATGCGCGCAAATTCAGTGAATTGAGGATTGGGCTTAGGATCTAGCTCTGGATATGCAATAGCTTCAAGGGGTCCAATACCGTCCGCTAGAAGCCACAGGTACTCGTCTAGGTTTGTAGCGACAATACCTCGGTCTCCCTCGGACCCAAGGAAAACTACGGGTTGTTCTTCGAGTACCGTTTCTGAAAGTGTGAACCACAGTGCCACGTAGCCGCCGGTTCCGTCTTGTCCAAATACGCGAAACTGAGATCCATCGACCGTTGAATTACCAGTCCATGTTTTGAACCAATTCAAGGTCTCCTCAGAAGATAAGAACGATTGATAGGGCTCAAAGTCTATTCCTTCGCCATCGTTATAGTCGAACGCCAACTCGTGGAGTTTCGCCAGTATGGTCGGAAGGGTTGTGCTCCATATGTTCATACTGACTCCGTGCAAGGTTCACGCTGTATAACGCATGGGTGAGTGGATGACCGCGTACGAAATTTAAAATACTGAACCGCATCACGGTCGGTCCTATCGACTACCTTTTATGCGGTCAAGATCGGCTCTGATAGTGTCGCGCCGGGCGAATGTTATGAACTCATTTTCTTTCGGATTCGCTTCCCAGAATTGGATGATAGCTACCGGAAGTAGTTCGCGTGGGACTTGAATCTCAAGAGGAACGCTCCAAGTCGAAAAACTTGGATCACCAAATCCGATGAGACAACCGCCTTTCACTAAACCTTCTATCACTTTTTCCAATGTTTTCTTATCAGGCGCTACTCGCAAACCTCCAAAGCTACCATTCTGAATATTCCAAAGAAAGACGAGGTCACTACTCGCTTCTTCAAGCAAGTTTTCAATCCAACTTTCGATGTGCGCAGGCGTGTGGGTCATGAGGGATAACGTGACTTAATTTTTATTTTGTAATGATACCCGACAGAATAAGGACAGGATGCTTGTTCTACATCTCATGAAACCCTCATGAACGTGAGCTGTACTTGGTTGTGCCGATTAAATACCCAGTGAAACCAAATACCTTAAGCCAATCCCACGCTCTTGATGTATGGTTTCTGGCGCAAGCAAACAAATCCGCCAAGATAAGATGAAATGCTTGGCAGGATTTGTTACCATGCAGCTATCCCCATATCTGATCGGTGCTGCGATGTCACTTCGTTCCTCTCTTTGCCTCGGCGTTTGCGCTTTGACTTTGCTGGCGGGTTGCGATCGCCTTGGGCTACCTGATCCCGCTAAAGAGGCCGCCGCCAAAGAGGCCGATGGCCGTGCCACTGGCGGCGCATGTCGTCATTCTGGCCGTGCGCTGGAAGATTGTTATGTGCTTAATCCCGAGGCGTCCAGGTCTGCTGTGTATGCCGGTTGGAAAGAGATGAGTGACTACATGCGCGAAAATAAAATTGACACCGTCAAGCCAGAGAAGGTAGACGCAGAGGCGCATGCCAAGATGGAAGCGGGTGCAAGTGCCTCGGCCAGCGCACCTTCCGCCAGCGCATCGGCATCGGACAGTGCTAGCGAAAGTGCTAGTGCCAAAGGCAAATCCGCCAAGCATTAAGTGGTGGTCGGTGGAATAAACCTGATTTGCCGACACGGCATGATTGCTGGCGATGCATCAAAATATTTATCTACGTAAAATAGATACTCCTATACAGTATTTTAAGGTGTCCATATAATCATTGGTCAGTAAGGCGATTTCTGTAAAATAAAGGGGGAGTATATAAAATTCACCCCATGAATCATGACCAAGGATGTAGTCAAACCAGCCGTGCCCTGATCCGCTAAAAGGAAATCCCATGCATCCGAATGCCCAATTAATCACCCAGTTTTATACCGCCTTCCAGCGTCTGGATGCCGAAGCGATGGCGGCTTGCTATGCCGCTGACGTGATTTTTTCTGATCCGGTTTTCCCTTCTTTGCAGGGTGCAGAGGCGGCGGATATGTGGCGCATGCTAACTAGCAAAGCGCAGAATTTTTCTGTCGTGTTTGACGGTATCTCAGCCGACGATCAGCGCGGGCAGGCGCATTGGGTGGCAACTTACACGTTCTCGCAAACTGGTAACACAGTGATCAATGATATTCATGCCAGCTTTGCTCTCCGCGATGGCAAAATCGTACAGCACACAGATCAGTTTGATTTATGGAAATGGTCGCGCCAGGCTTTGGGTTTGAAAGGCTGGTTACTGGGCTGGACGCCGCTGGTGAAAAATGCCGTGCAAGCCCAGGCTGCCAAAGGCTTGGCGATTTTCCGTGGCAAGCGCAGCTAATTGAGCTGAACTAGCGTAGATATCTGGCAGCCCGATTTGTCGGTGTAGAAGTCAGGACTTACGCAAAACCGTCCCAATTGCGTAAGTCCTACAAAGTTTGTTTTGCAAACCGGCTTACCTGAGACGCTATTCCATGACGTCAGCTTTGTGAGATTTTTGGTAAATGATTTTTTTACGTCCACCGTCACAGCTTGCGACCACTCGGTTTTTGGTTTCTGTATCTGCACTGACTACTTGCAGCCTATAGTTTTTAACCCCTTTCCCCTCCAGCTTTGCTTCAATCTTTTCTTTGATTTCTGCACAAGGTGTGATGGCTGCCATGCCAGAGGCAGAAACCAACGTCAGGCTGCTTGCTAAGATAAGTTTTTTCATTGAACACGCTCCTTGTAATTGTCAGGATTTGGGCAACATTGTTTTTGTGATGTTGCGCAAGCCCCATGTGGATGGATCTGTGATTTTAACTCTTGCCCTCAGTGCAACAATGGCACATAAATCTGGCTGCGACAATCACTTGTGATTATTTGTGATTATTTGTGATTATTCATGATGCTTAGATGGTAAAAACGTATCATTTCTACCTATTAGGATTTTGTGGAAGTACTGCCTGTTTCTAACCCTTCTAAAAAATGAGCGCTCGCTTGATACCGATAAGTGACGGGTGCTTGATGTGCAGTTGATGTGCCGGCGACAGTCCGTTGATACTCATTATTATCGGTTCATCCACTGTTTTTACTATTCATGCTGACTATCCAATCTGAATCCGCATGAGTCGGTGTACGATAGCGAAAGTCGATGATAAATTTTTGTGCTGCCAGGATAAAACCATTCGAATGAAAAGTAACGGAAAACAGACCAGTCGTTTGGCTGCCGCACTTGGCATTTTTCTGGTGCTGACGATTATCGTTTCTGCCGTTGCCTCCATCTGGGTATTGCGCGGTCAAGAGGTTGAGAAATGGCAAAAGCAGACCGAGGCATTCAGCCTGATGCTGGCCGAAAATACGGCCCAGCAAATGGGCACTGCCTACCTCGCTTTAGATAATGTGGTTGAGCGGATACAGGACCGCTGGACTATCGATTCTGAGTATTTAAATACCCATGTCAACACACTGGAGTTTCATCAAGTATTGGCTGAAAAAAAGAAGTTGTCGCCGCAGATCGATGTGATTTTTATACTTGATGCTGATGGTAATTTGATTGCCAATTCACGTAGTTTCCCCTCCGTTACAATCAACGGTGCCGATCGCGATTATTTTGTCGCACAAAAAAATGACGCTAGTCTTAAAGAGTACGTCAGTACCTCCACACGCAATAAAGCCACTGGTCAATGGACATTTTTTATCAGTCGTCGCTTAACGGGCAGCGATGGCGAGTTTATTGGTATCGCTGCTATTGGTGTGTCGCCCTCCTTTTATTCCAGTTTTTACGAAAAAATTAGTATCGGTGGCCGTGCCGCGGTGACTTTGTTCCGCGATGATTTTACCTTTCTGACACGTTGGCCAGAGCGTGATGATCTGATGGGTAAGCGCAGCCTGACGGGTAGCACCTACCAGTTAGTACATGATCAAAAAAAGAAATCCGGTGTGATCATTACCAATACTGAACGAATGGCAGACGGTGGAAAGCCTCTGATGCGTATGGCGGCGATCCAGACACTGGATAAATATCCTTTGATCATTAATTTTTCGATTGAGGAAGAGCTTTATCTCACAGACTGGCGCCGCACCAGCGGCGTGATTGTTACCGTAGCTTTGGGCGGTGTGATCGCGGTCATCATGGCGTTTACTTTATTGCTTAGTTTGTTAAAACGGCGCGAAATTGATTTAGAAATTACCAAAGAATTAAAGCGTCAGGCCGAAGTGATCAACCGTAATCAAGCGACTTTATTACAAGATCTGACGCAGCAAAAAAGGGAGTTAAAAGAGTCGTCTGACCGCTTTCTGGCGGTATTTCAAAACGCAGCCGATGGCATCATCATGGTCGATGAGAACGGTAATATTGAAACCTCCAATCCAGCTGCTTTAGCGATGTATGGGTATGATCCTGAAGATGTCGTTGGCAAGCACGGAGAGTTTTTTGCGCCGCCTGATAGTAAGGATTTGATGGCGCTGGCGATGAGTTATCCCGAGTTTGTGAGTTCAGGGATGATTTATCTGGAGGCCGAGCGCATGCGTAAAGATGGCAGCTTATTTCCGGCGGAATTATCAATCAGTGAGTATCAGCTATCGGGACATCGCAAACTGATCGTCATCGTGCGTGACATCAGCGAGCGACGCAAGATGGAGAAGATGAAGAGTGAATTTATCTCTACCGTCAGCCATGAGTTGCGCACACCGCTAACCTCGATACGCGGCTCGTTAAGTTTGCTGCTAGGCGGCGTGGTTGGTGCCATTCCAGAAAAAGCGCAGATGCTAATTACGATTGCACATAAAAATAGTGAAAGCCTGACGCGCTTAATTAATGATTTATTAGATAGCCAAAAAATCGAAGCGGGCAAAATGGATTTTTCTTTCCAGACTTTGCCATTACGTGACTTATTAACCAGCGCGGTACAAACCAACCAGGCATTTGCTCAAAACTTGGGCGTGCGGATTGCGCTGAGCGAAGAGATTCCAGCGGTATCGGTCAATGTAGACGAGGGACGGTTTCAGCAAGTGATGGCTAATCTATTGTCAAACGCCTGTAAATATTCACCCAAGGGCGCGGATGTAAAACTCCTGGTGAAGTTATCTGCGGTGAATAAAGTGCGGGTAGAAGTGATCGATCAGGGTAGCGGTATTCCTGAAGATTTCCGCGAGCGGATTTTTCAAAAATTCTCGCAGGCAGATTCTTCTGATACCCGTGCCAAAGGTGGCACGGGACTGGGTCTGGCGATCACCCAGGCGATCATGCATCAAATGCATGGCGAGATCGGATATGAAGGCCAGCACGCAGAAGCGGGGACATGTTTTTATATTGAATTACCGATCTCGTCCTTGGCTTTGCCATCGCCCATGTCACCTTCGTCAAACTCACCACCAACTGCCGATCCAGCATCAGACTAAGCCGATATTACGTGCTTTGACGCCGGCAAATACATGATCCAACTGGCTGGCATTCAAGCCGTAAATACCTGCGAATAATCCGCCTAAGACGGCACGATATTCATTCAATACGGGGTAATCGCGGTTTTGGAATAATTTGGGTTGTTCCAGCTGAATTTGCTCACCGGCGACCTGGCCGCCTTTGATGCCACCGCCCAATACCCAGTACACACTGCCATGGCCATGATCGGTGCCGCGCTTGCCGTTTTCGCGGAAAGTACGACCAAATTCACTTAGCACCACCACCGTCGTATTGCGCCAAGCGTCGCCCATTTCTTGCTGATACGCGACCAGTCCGCGCCCCAGCTCATCAAACTTGCTGGCTAATGTGCCGCTGGCACCGCCTTGATTGACGTGGGTATCCCAACCACCGACATCGACAAAGCCGAGAGCATATTTTTCTCGCATCATTTTGGCGATGCGTCTTGCTTCCAGTTCAAAGCCCTTGGTCGAGATTGCATTGCGGTTAGCTGAATTCATCTCTTCTTGCATCTCGCGCGAGACTTCTTCGCGCACCGCAAAGCCTTCGGTGACTTGCTGCGCCAGACCGGTCTGGCTATACATTTGCGTAATGATTTTACTCTGGCGATTATCCACATTCGACTTGCCGGGCGACCTTAGCGACGTGTTGGCAATACGCGCCTTGCCTTGCATAACGATCGGTAATTGATCGGTGAATGACATTGCTGGCGCACCATTCAACACATCTGCCAGACGGTTTAAAAAACCCGAATGAAAATTACGTGTACCAACCAAAGGCTGCCCCAGTTCTATGCTGTCCTGAGTTTCAAAATGGCTGCGCGAGAGATCATCCGTACCCGCAAATGGGATAAAGGCGGCTTCTCCTTTTTGATATAAAGGATAAATGCTGTCGCGCAAAGCCGGGTGCAAGCCCCAGTCCGCATTCAGTTCCAATGCTGCATTGAGTTCTGTACTGATGCCCGTAGTATTTCCTGAACTGCTTCCACTCATCGGACGGGCGATGGCGATATTGGGACGCGCTTCGTAATAAAAATTACTCGATGTCGGGATCAATAAGTTACTGGCATCGTAACCTCCACGCAAAAATACAATGAGTAAGCGGTTTTGGGTGGCTGGTGCGGCAAACAGGCTGCTACTGATACTGGTGGCAGACAGTGCGGCAAATGCTTTGAGTAGATCACGACGGTTCATGATAATTCCTTTGTACTGGTGTGCTGATATCGGTCGGCTACGTTATTTGGACTGCGCACCCGACAAATTTTTTGTCAATCGTGTAGTGAAACCGTGTAGCAAATCACCGACGCATCATCTCTGGAGATGCCAGAAAAAACGCGTTCCATTCTTGTGGCGAATTGGCTTGCATCAATGCTTGTTGCGTTCCCACGCTGAAGCTATTCGCCCAATTTTTGACATAAGGTGAGTTAACTAATGCAGGTTGCGGCGGGCGCGGCGGTGCCGCTTGATTATCTATTTTGAATAAGCCAGGATTGTTGTTTGCCAGCGATTTTGCGACATCAAAACGCATGGTCATTTGCCCCGGGCTGGCCCAAGCGCTTTCTTGCATGGAATAGCCATCGGGGGTTTGCCGACCATTAGTCTGCTGCCCCAGCATATTGAGCCAATTCAGCATCGGGCCAGTGTTCATGATGGGATTGCCGTCGTAAGCCAGGCGTATTGAAGAGACGACATAATGCATAGGGTCTTTAAACTTATTCCCCAGCGAGGCGATAAATTCTGGCGACTCAAACATACTGCGCAAGACTGCTGGAATATTGCCATCAGTTTGTAAAAACCGTTGCGCCATTTTGGATACCAGAGCATCGGACGGTGTATCCGAGACAAAATAAATCGCAAGTTTGCGGCTGATAAATTGCGCCGTTGCAGGCTGGCGACTGAGCAAGGTGATGACTTCATCCAACTCTGGTAAGCCGCGACCATGCACGACTTTGTTAAGTATTTTTTTATCGCCAAAATCGTGGCGCTGTGGGTTAAATTCAAAAATGCCATTGCGTACATACAGTCGTTGCAATTCAGCCTTCATCTTCGGTGTGTCCGGATTTTGGTTGACCCCAAATCCAGTAAGCACTCGCGCAAGTTCTTGCACATCGCCTTGGGAGTAGCCGCTGCCGACACCCATGGTGTGCAGCTCCATCAACTCTCTGGCGTAGTTTTCGTTGATACGATTGACCGCATTTTGATCATTATCTAGATAACGCAACATCGCCGGATGCAATACCGTGGCGCGTAATAAATCATGGAAATTGCCCAAAGCATTGGGCCGAATCGCACGCTCTTCAAAGTCGCCCAACAAGGCGCGTTCGTTGGCTTTGCCGTTATGAATATTAAAATGATTCATCCAAAACCAGCTCATCTGTTCTTGCAATTGGTTTTGTGAATACACTGCGCGCAATAGCGATCTGGTTGCGGCCTCTTTCGCCAGACGGGATAATTCTTGTTGGTAATCTTTGCCTAGCGTGTCGTCAATACCCTTTTGTTTTTCTGCGGTGATACGACGGGTTTCCAGATCTTGCATTAACTGGTCAAAAGGCCGCTGGGTAATCGTCATACTATCAATTTGTGCCTGTATTGCTGGCGGCAAGATGGCAACACGGCCACGCAATTGCTGGTCAAGGTAACGATCCATGCCCGCCGCGCGCAATTCTTGTGAGGAGGAGGCATTGGCGCCCCAGGTAATGCGGTTGAGTAGTTTGTCTGGATCTACGTGTGCCGCTTCCAGCACATGACTTACGGGGGCGTTATTAACTTGAGTGGTTTGGTTTTGCGGCGTATTCGCGCAGCTTGCCAGTAATAATAGTGAGCCTAAGCCGGCGATGTTGGTGATGTTAGCGAGCTTGATCCCGTAGCGCGCCAGAGTGAGAGAATTTGTTGTCATGATCGACCTTCGTAAATCGATAATCAGATGAAATTAAACTGATGTGAACTTGCTACCCGCCCGCTTTGCAGTATTTGCGTCTGGTATAGAAAGCGACTTTGCCGTCTAGTTACAACGCAGCACAAGGAAAAAAGTTATCATGGTTTTCTCGCTGAATCTGCAAATTTAGTAACAGGCTGTAACTCGGCTGCAACTCGGCTGTAACTCAGTTGTGGTTCAGTTGTGGCTCGGTTGTGGCTAGGCTAGGGCGGTTTGCGTAAGTCCTGATGACGTAACATAGCAGCCGCCAGTTGATCTTTTAATCTTGTCTGGAGTCGCCATGTCAGGTCTGATGAAGTCCCGAAAAAAGCTTTTTTTAGTCACAAGCATATGCGTTAGCGCTTTATTATCTTTGTCGTCGGTCTCTCCTTTATCTTTGGCAGCGCCCAATACCGCATCTGATCCAGCCCTAAATCCCGGGCTTGAGGCCGCAGTCAGCAAATTAGAGGCCGACGGATTTAAGGGCTTGGTATTAGCTGCGCACGGCGATCAGGTCTTGTTAGAGAAAGTCGTCGGCGAGCCGCAAACCGGGCAGCCTGCCTTGAGTAAAGATAGCGTGTTTCGATATGCCTCGATTACCAAGCTATTCACCTCGGTCATGGTGATGCAGCAGGTGGATGCCGGTAAGCTGGCGTTGGATATGCCGCTCGGCAAATTCTGGCCGGATTTCCCCAACGAGGCAGCGCGGGCAATCACCCTCCGGCAGTTTATGTTGCACATGTCTGGCTTGCCTAATCCAGATAAGTTACCGCAGTTTTATTTTGCCCGTACGCCAGCATCCGGTGACATGCAACTGAGCGCTACGACGGTCTGCGCCGCGCCTTTGCAGCGCGCGCCGGGCGAAGCATTTGATTACAATAATTGCGATTTTATCGTCTTAGGTGCACTGCTAGAAAAAGTCACTGGCATCAAATATCAAAAGTTATTGCAGCAAAAGATATTCAATCCCGCCAAAATGACCCATTCCGGTATGTACAGTCCGCCAAATTACGACGATCTAAGCCATGTGCATGGCATCGTCAGCGGCAATCCAGAAATCCCCATCAACTTTGCCAGCTACGGTGCCGCAGGCGCGACTTTTGGGACGTTGCGGGATTTATTGGCTTTTGATCAGGCCTTTAGCCGGGGTAGGTTATTCTCCCCAGCCAGCCGGGCTGAGATGGTGAAACCGAATGCCGTTGGCGGCGCTTTGGGCGTCTGGTCTTATCCATTTTCTGCCAAGGCGGATAAACCCGCCAGCATGATCGTCGAGCGCCAAGGCTGGATAGGTGGCATCCGCACACTCAATTTGATAGACATCAAAAACGAAGCTTACCTGATCATGATCAGCACCAACGGCGATGTCGATTTAAGCCAGACCTGGGCCAACAAAGGTCCGGCGGCAGGCTTGTTGCAGGCGACTTTGCTGGCGATTCCATAATTGGGTAAAAACAGAGCAGATGAATATACTCCCCTTATTTTTTTGTAAAATTGGCTTATTGTCCAGACTTTATATGGATAGTATAAATATACCTATAGGGAGTATATTTTTTGATATAGAGATTTATTGACAGATTTTGATTCAAAACCAGATTATTAGAGAACCACCGAGGAAGCGATTACTCCTAATTTTGACACTCTTTTTCGCAGGTAATGCCTGTTGCCAAACCAATGAGCCAGCTCCGCAGCCAACTCAAAAGCTTGCAGCTAAGTTAGCAACTAAGTTAGCTAGCCCCGACTATTTATTAATGATGCGTCATACCAGAGCGCCCGGCGTCGGTGATCCTGCCAATTTCAAGCTGGGCGATTGTAAGACGCAAAGAAACCTCAGCGATGAAGGTATCACCCAGGCAAAAAGAATTGGTCAGTGGTTAAAACAGCAGGGCATACAAACTGCGGCGGTGTATGCGAGTCCTTGGTGCCGGACAAACGATACGGCGCGTCTATTGGGTTTTGGACCAGTCACACCAGAAAACGCGCTGGCATCGACTTTTGAAGAGAAGAATAGTGCGGCCTTAGCGCCCAGTGATTTACCGACGTTTATTCAAAGCGCGATCAAAACCAAAGGCTCAAAAGCGTTGATTCTGGTCACGCATCAAGTCAATATCTCGGCGTATTCTGGGGTAGATACCGCCGCCGGTGAGATGGTATTAATTAAGCTGGATCAAAACGGGAAAATGCTTTCCCGCGAGGTTTATCCGAGACCTGATTAAGCGCTCCAGCTTAAATATCATCCAAGATATCAGCACCAGCGTTGTCGTCCATGCTGCTGATATCGTCAATTCCGCTGGCATCGGCCAAACTGTTGCTGTCATGGTTGCTGCTATTGCTGTTATCGGCAGCAGTTTTATCTTCACTAAAGGAATTCGGGATTAATCCGCTGTCAGCATTACTGAGGCTGGCTGCCGGGTTGGTTTCTCGGTTCGTTCCTGCATTCATTCCGTGATGGTTGCCAACTAAATTCTCTATTCCCTGAAACAAAAACGCGCCTGCTGCAACACCAGCAGCAGTTGCCGCAACGGTACCCAGCATATTGCCGGCATTGCCGCCGAAGAAGCCTGAACTTGGCGCAGATGCCATCGGATTCGCAAATGCGGGTGCCAGAGCTGGCGCGGTCGGGTTTGCCAGCGGCGTTCCGTTTGTTCCGCTGGTCCCATTGATGGAGGTAGTTGCTGACGGCGAGCTGGTCGGTGAGTTTATTGGGGGACTACTGACGCTATTGCCCCAGGCCGTATTGGTGGCTTGCAAAAATCCACCGGCAGTATTGCCACGCGTGGCTTTGAGTTCCGCGTTTTCCGCTTGTAACTGCGCGATCTGGCTTTGCGCGTTGGTCACCGCTTGTTCCAGCAACAAACTGCGCTGCACCAACAAATAAGCCGCATCCGGCTGGCGTGCAGTGGCATCGGCAATCATGCTTTGTGCCTGCTGATCCTTATTCAAGGCCTGGGTTTGCACCAGTTGCGTTAAAAAAGTTTGCAATAATTGAATTTCGCTGGGGGACATGAATTGCTCCTTGGAGAGGTGTGCGCAGGGTAATAGAGTAAATGCGGTGCATACGATGAGACTTATCTTGCTGCGAAGGGGCGCATTTCAAGGGACAAGCCTGAATTCACTGTTTCCAGCCAGTTCTTAATTCGCCCCCAACGTTCTTCAGCGATCTTCAGCGCTCTTTTAAAGCCCTGCGATACTGGATCGCCTCAGCAACATGTGGCTGACCTATTTGCGCGACGTTGGCAAGATCGGCAATCGTACGCGCTACTTTTAGCACCCGATGGTAGGCACGCGCTGACCAGTTAAGTTTGATCATGGCATTTCGCAACAGTTGTTCGGCAGCTTGGTCGGGCTGACAATACTGATCAATCTCTGTCGTCGATAAATGGTTGTTGGTTTTGCCTTGGCGCACAATTTGCCGCTCAAAAGCCGCCTCAACCCGCGCATGAATTGCGGCAGTCGTTTCGCCATCCGCTTGTTTCAATAAATCCTGATGAGGCAATGCACCGACCTGGATTTGCATATCGATACGATCCAATAAAGGACCAGAAATTTTGTCCTGATAACGAGCGATATTGTCCGGTGTGCAGCGGCATTTGCCATTGGCATGTCCAAAGTATCCGCATGGGCAGGGATTCATCGCAGCGATGAGTTGGAACTTAGCCGGAAAATCCGCTTGTCGCGCCGCGCGTGAAATCGTGATATGACCAGACTCCAGCGGCTCACGCAAGACCTCTAAAACACGACGGTCAAACTCAGGCAGCTCGTCTAAAAATAAAACACCGCGATGAGCGAGCGAGATTTCTCCGGGGCGCGGGACGCCACCTCCGCCAACTAATGCAACCCCAGATGCTGTGTGATGCGGCGACCTAAAAGGGCGATTCTTCCATTTAGAGACCGAGAAGCCGCTTGTCAAGGATTGCACCGCGGCAGATTCCAATGCTTCCTGGTCGGTCATGCTCGGCAAAATTCCGGGGAAACGCGCTGCCAACATGGATTTTCCAGTACCTGGCGGACCCACCATCAAGACACTATGCATGCCTGCTGCGGCAACTTCTAAAGCGCGCTTGGCTTGCAGTTGCCCTTTCACTTCCATAAAGTCGGGATAAGGCTGACGTTGCGTGACCGTAGTCACCTGATGCGGCTTGAGCTTTGCCGCTGCGTCAAATCCGGCGAAGTGGGCGCACACCTGTAATAGCGAATCCGCAGGATAAATGGTGGCGTCTTTGACCAGTGCGGCCTCATCCGCGTTAGCGCGAGGCAAAATAAAAGCACGTGGATTTTGGGTATTTTTACAAATCGCAAATGTCATCGCTAGCGCACCACGGATAGGGCGCAACTCTCCAGACAACGATAATTCCCCTGCAAATTCATACTGATCTAAAGCATCACCCGGGATTTGACCAGACGCAGCCAAAATGCCTAGAGCAATCGGCAAATCAAACCGACCAGATTCTTTATGTGAAAAATATTACTAAATGAGAACGACACAACGCTATTTGCGAATGCATTGCAATTAGCGTTGAATTTCAGACTTGTTTTACTTTTTTATTAAGGAATCTATATGAACAAAGATATAACTACAAAGCAAGATGTTCTCAATTTGGCAGACGCAAGCAACGAGTTGTGCACAGCAATTGAGATATTTAAACTTGCCCATCCAGATAGTGACAGTCTTGCATGGAAAAATCTTTGCAAGCAAAAAGAACTGCTTTGGAACTTACTTCCCAAATTTGGCTATTAAAGGCTAAGTGATGAAGACAGTTATTTTAATCGCCAAGGGTTTCTGGTTTTTCTGGAATATCCCATTCAGGAACAACAGCGATCAAATTGGGATCATCAATTTCAAATCGAGCGACGGTCTTTGTCACTTGTATTGGATGCGTTGTGTAGAAAAAACACCAAGCAATAGCATTTGCCTCGACAACATCGTTCAGCGTCCCCATCAATGCTCTGTCATTTTCATTCAACCATTTTTTGGTGAGTTTAATTTCAGCCGAAGTAGTTTTGCTAGTTTTCTTACCATCCAGGCGTATTTTGGAGTGAAATTTCAACAGGTATACGTAGTCAAGCTCAACTATAGAAACCTTCCCCCGGTAAATTCTTTGTCGTTGCAAACTGGGATGGAAACCAAGGACTGGTATGCAAATACTATAAAAATTTCCCCCAGCAATATTTTTTATTTCAAGCGGAATATCCTTGCGAGCATGTTCAGTAAGCGACAAATAGGTCACTGCCACTTGCAACATGAATTTAGAAGTCGTTGGGCGTTGCGTGTCCGAAGCGTCTCCTCCTTTCGCCGACCCCGATCCACTCCCATTTCGCTCTTTCGGTTCAAGCGTTTCCTCGTTCTCAGTGGTTTTTGGTTTCGAGCTGCTACTTTTTTTCCCTCTTGGATCAAAGACAAAACCCGAACTGGCCACAACGGAACTCGCTTTACTTGCCGGGATATTTTTTTTGATTTTGGAGTTCGATGTCTTAACGTCCGGTCTCGTTATCCAAGTACAGGTGGCGATATGAGGATATGCAGCGTGTCCGCGGAAATACGGGGACTTAAACTTCTCTCCAAAAGCATCGACTCGGTCATACAACGCAGCGACGACCAAAGTAATTTTTTCATTGCGACATTTTGGGTCACCGCACCAAAAGGTGAACCGCTTCCTTTTACCCTCTGGCTGTTTGAAAAACTCTATATGAGCCTCTTCAAGAGTGATATTTCGTTCAAGCTCTACACAATACCCAACAGCTTTTGTCATACAAAAGCTCCTTTGAAATTCAAACCTATTTAAATGCCCAATGAAAATATACAATATGAAAAATACCATATTATTTGTAAAGAGCGTTCAACCAAGCATCAGAAATTGTGAACCAAAACCTGTCCAAGCAGTGGCAATCCTCAGATGGAATTGAGGGGTTATTCATGCCAAAACGAATAATTGGCCCTAGCCATTACAGCGCTACTGGGCGAGTATCGTCACATAAAAATGGTTTAAGTCGAGACGCAGAATCGGGATTGGAACAGGATTTCTTAGTATTACTTGAGTTTGATAACCAAGTAGCTCGTTACGCTGTGCAACCAATCACCATTCAATGGGAAACCAAGGAAGGTCAATTAAGAAAATATACGCCAGATATTTTGGTTCTTTATCATACGAAAATGGTGGATTCTCTTCCGATTTTTCCACCAACAATATTTGAGGTCAAGCCGAGAAAAATATTGAAACGCGACTGGGAAGTCTTTAAACCAAAATTTAAAGCAGCAATGGCGTGGGCGCGAGAAAATGGTTTTCGATTTAAATTGATTACAGACGAGCAAATATGGACACCGTATCTCGAGAACGTACGTTTCCTCACTCGATATAGAGAGAATAGTTCGACTAAAAACGAAGTGTTTGATCGGAGCAGACACATTGCTTTGCGTGAGGCACTTCGCAAATTAGAGCTGGCAACTCCTCAATCATTATTATCCTTCCTTACCGAGTCGCGTCAATTCAGGTTGGAACTTATTCCGATGATTTGGCAATTGATGCACTCAGGGGTCATTGCTGCAGATTTAACTAAACCACTGAATATGAATACTGCCATTTGGCTAAAAAAGCAGGTACGCTAATGAATATGCCTTCTCCAGAGCTATACCCAGGTAGTGTTGTTGAAAAAGACGGTGTTACCTACTGTATAAGAAGGATTAGTGCGCGAAAAAAAACTATAACAGCAGTAAACATTGATGGTGATTTAACAGATGAATTCAATTTTACCCTTGAACAATTTGGTAACTCACGGATTGCAAAAAGCTCGAATCCAGAATTCGACTTAGATGAAATTAATCCGGAGGATTGGGAGCAAGCGTTAGAACATTTCCGCTTAACAAGGCCGTTATTCGCTGTTGGCTCAAGAACAAAACAAGATGTAATGAAAGTTGCAAATGAGGCACAAGTTAGTGTTTCAACGATTTATCGGTGGATGGATAAATTTTCCAAAACAGCGAGAGTATCCGCCTTTCTTCGGTCGAAGCGGAGCGATCACGGCTCTGTAAGACTGACCCGTGAAGTAGAAGTATTGATTGCCCAATTGGTGAATGAGCAAGTACTGACTAATCAAAAATTAAAGATCTCGAAAGTATTTAGATCATTAACGATACTCTGCCGCGATTTGGGGTATCCGATTCCTCACCCAAATACTTTTTTAAATAGGGTCAGGCGTATCGCACCGCTTACGCTCGCTACAAAAAGACGAGGCAGAAATGCTGCCCTTGCCTTAAGCCCTATTCGCGGATCTATACCTTGGGCAGATACACCTTATAGCCTGATTCAAATTGACCACACCGTAGTTGATCTCATTCTGGTTGATCGTGTTCACCGTGTTCCACTGAAGCGGCCATGGCTTACGCTTTCAATTGACGTCAATACTAGGATGGTCGCTGGCTACTATATTGCCTTCGATCCTCCCGGAGTGTTAGGAACAGGCATTTGCATATCTAACTTGATTCTACCTAAAGACGCTATTTTAGCGAGGTTTGGCATTGACACCTATTGGCCCTGCCAAGGTATTCCAGGAATTATTCATTTAGATAATGCGAGAGAGTTCAGAGGAAATGTACTGAAGATGTCTTGTAATGAATACGGAATCGAGCTGAAATTTAGAAAAATTAAGAAGCCAGAGTACGGCGCTCATATTGAGAGGCTAATGGGTACTTTCATGTCGGAGGTACACGCGCTACCTGGAACAACTTTTTCTAATGTACAAGATCGTGGCGAATATAACTCTGAAAAAGAAGCTGCCATGACTTTGGAGGATTTTGAAAAATGGCTTCTTAATTTGATTCGAGCATATCATCATCGCCCCCATAGCGAACTGGGCATGCCACCAATTCAAAAATATCTGCAGAGCCTAGAGGGTAACGATGACCAACCTGGTATAGGAATGCTACCTACAGTTCAGGATGATGAAAAGCTACGAATCGATTTTCTTCCGCTTGAACGACGCAGTGTTCAACCATATGGAATTTTAGTCGATAAAATATATTACTTCTCTGATGTATTACACCGATGGATCGGTGCTATCGATCCAAAGTCGAGAAGAGAGAAGCGAGAATTTCTTATCCGTAGAGATCCTCGGGATATCAGTTACATCCTATTTTATGATCCCGACTTATGTCGATATTTCAGAGTCCCGTATAAGAATACGTCATTCCCTTCAATCAGCTTATGGGAGCTAAGAGCCATCAATAAATACTTAGCTGACCTAGGTAAGGAGGACGTCGATGAAACTGAAATTTTCAATGCATACAAAGAAATGCAAAGTATCGCAAGTAATGCAGTGAAGCTAACAAAGCGAGAAAAAAGTGCTCGTCTAGCCAACGAGCGCCAACACACCATTGTGACACACCCTACACCTATGTCTAATTCTGGAGCAGCTGAAAAGAATGAAGCTGATTTCTCAACGCTTTCTCTCTCGAAAATAATAACTCCATTTGACGAAGTTGAGGATATTTAGGATAAACATGACTGTTGACGAGATAAGCAATGCAGATCGAATTAAAGCACTCGAGAATCTTTTTTGGATAGGATATCCGAAAGCCGCCGAGATTCGAAATGAGTTAGAGGCATTGCTGCAACATCCTAAAATGCATAGGATGCCGAATATGGCTGTCATTGGAGAAACAAATAACGGCAAAACGATGCTATTAAATAATTTTTATAAAAAGCATGCTGTACCAATCGATCCAATCAACAGAAAAACAATTCTGCCAATCGTCAAAGTACAAATGCCACCTGAGCCAGACGAGAACCGATTCTATGATGTGATTTTAGAGAGACTTTTTGCCAATGAATCCCCTAGAGAGCCCGTGACATCTAAAATAAGTAGGCTAAAAAAATTATTTGATCGACTGGAAACAAGACAGCTCATTTTGGATGAATTTCAGCATTGCTTAGCGGGATCTACGAGCCGCCAGCGAAAATTTCTTAATGCTCTGAAGTATCTTGGTTCAGAAACACAAATCACGATCGTCGCAAGCGGGACTCTGGAAACCTTAAATGCGTTGCAAGCAGACGTACAGATTGCAAATCGCTTTAACACCATGTTTTTACCCAAATGGATATTGAACGATGATCTGCTTCGATTACTGAAGACAATGGAACCTAAGTTAGGGTTAAAAGAAGAGTCTGGATTATCAGACGAAAGACTGGCGTCATTGATATTGGCCGAGTCTCAGGGGACGATCGGAGAAATACATGCATTGCTAAAAGCGCTTGCGAAGTATGCAATTCTCTCAGGGGAGGAAAAAATAAGCGAAAAAATGTTTGTTACATCTACATTAAGATTGGCTAAGTGGCGTAATCCAGCCGATCGAAAGAAAGCGGAATAAACGTCATGTCAGTCGAATGCTGGCTGATGCGACCTAAGCCCTTAGAAGATGAACTTTTGTCTTCTTGGATAGTACGGATTGCGTGGGAGAACGTGGAAAAGCTTGAATCAATGAGCTCAAAATTATGGGGTACTCATAGCCAGGTTTGGAGCAAAGATGTAGATCGCTTTGCCGGTCGATCCGTTATTGATTTGGTTGCTGAAAAATGTGGTGTTTCTATCGCCAGAGCAAATCAAACGTCCTTGCGTACTTATGAGGGTATTTTGTACGAAACACATGGCAATAGAGGCGCTGCCCGGTGGATTATGCCTATTGGTAGCAAAAGTAGAAAGAGATCACTGTTTGGACTCCAATGTTGTCCGCACTGTTTGAAAGAAGATATCGAACCATACTACCGGCGCAACTGGCGTTTGGCGTTCGTTACGATTTGCTCAAAACATAGAACTTTATTAATTGACCGCTGTGATCAATGCGGATCTTCAATTACATTTCACCAATCAGATTTTGGATCGTTTGAATTGCCAGATGACCTGAGAATGACTTTTTGCAAAAAATGCGGGCGAGACTACCGAGACATAGAAGGTCAAATTGTTGTGAGCCACATTTTAGGTCCTTGGGTTGAGTACTTCCAGAAGACCGCGGAAATGGTTATGTTTGATCGTTGGGTTGCCCTAAGTAAAAGGATTGAAGTTCCCTCTGTGATGTTTTTTGAAGGTGTTAGGCATCTTATCCGAACGCTTGGTTCAAATTCTTATGCCAGTAAATTGAGAAGTACCGTTTTAGAAAATTTCAATTTGCCGAGCGCACCTTTAAACTATGTAAACGGCATCTTCTTTGAGCGGCTCGCTTTAACAGAGCGGTTTTTATTGATTGGAATCATGGGTTGGCTGCTAAGCGATTGGCCCGTTCACCTTATAGATTCTGCAAAGAAAGCACGTCTATCCAGTTCTTACTTTCAGATTTACCAAGACCCTGTCCCATATTGGCTTGCAATGCCAATTGAGTGGGATTTAAAAAGAACTTGGTATAAGCCGAATAAACAGGAAATTGAGGCCGTGGTGCGGTATCTTGATGGACAAGGGTTACCGATAAATCGTAATAGTTTAAGAAAATGGTTGGGACGATGGTATGTTTCTAGGCATAAAAAAGAGAAGGTTTGTTGTCTAGATTCCGAGTTTCCATTGCGTAGCCATAATTAGATTTATAAGTGGATAGCTGCGGGTGCACGCTGGGAGTGCTGCACTTACCGCGGTGGGCTATCTGCGTCTGCTGGCGCAAAACATGTCTATAGCGCGGCGTGACGAAGGCGTCTCTGTACTTGAGCCTTGGGCTAAGCGGTTGAAGCATCGCTCGTTGCGATATCACTACTTTTGGTGGCACGGCAAGTAGATGTCGTTGGGCTTTTCGCGCAATTGTCTCCTCGATCAAAACGCCATCAAACAGTCGCTCACGTTGAAACTCTAATGTGATGTGTAGGCTAGTGTTCGCTTGGACTAGTGCGCGTTTCATATGGCAAAGGCGTATATTTCCATTTATTGGAGTAGCCGATCGTTGTCAGCGATTTTTTCGACCGCATAAAACCAGATTGTGTGATTTTACGCATGGAGCGTTGATTGTCTGGTCGATCATTGGTAAGCGTCCGACGCAACCATCTAGCAATGATGAAATGAACGCGCCACACTCCTTCGTTTCAAAGTTAAGGAGAAGGCATGAGCCACGACCCAAT